>NZ_JBEXTZ010000036.1:0-73931 GCF_040614195.1 Amycolatopsis sp. NPDC006125 | reverse complement strand
CCGCAAGGTTGGCATGTTCGGCCGCCGGTTGGCGGCCTGGGTTGCGGCCCTGGCTCAAGGTGATCGTTGCGTGTCAGGCGACGGGATGACCACCCAGCTTCGTTTTGTTCAAAGACAACCGCCGCTTTCAGCGGCCTAGGTAGCCGCCCATCTTTTGGAAGTACTCGGTGGCTGCCAGCTCTGTGCCGTCTTCCAGGCGTACCTGTTCGATGACCAGGCCGTGGTTCTTGCCGAACCTGGCGTCCGCGCCGGCGACGATCACCACTCCGTCGCCTTCGGGGATGAAGATCCGGCCGGGTGTGCCGCCGTACCGTCCCTTCGAGACGGACGCCTTGGTGATCCGGATGGTCTGTCCCTTGTGGGTGGTGAAGGCGTTCGGGTACGGGTCGGACTGGGCGCGGACCAGGCGGTCGATGTCCTCGGCAGGCCAGGTCCAGTCGATGCGACTGTCCTCGATGGACCGCTTGTGGAAGAAGCTCGCCTTGGAACGGTCCTGGGGAACCGGCTCGTAATTCCCCGATTCGAGCTTTGCCAGGGCTTCCGACACGACCGGTTCGATGAGGTCGACCGTGCGGTGGAACAGGTCCGTCACCGTGTCACGAGGGCCGACCTCGACGGATCGTTGCAGGATGATGTCGCCCGCGTCCAGCTCGTCGTTCATCATGTGCGCGGTCACGCCCACCTCCTTCTCCCCGTTGATCAGCGCCCAGATCAACGGCGAGAAACCGGCGTATGCGGGCAACAGCGAATCGTGCACGTTGAGGGTGCCCCGGGGCGGCAGGTTGAAGATTTCCGGCGGCAGCCAGGTGCGCCAGTTGTTCGCGACGATGATCTCCGGGCCGGCCTCCTTGAGCGCGGCCGTCACGTCGTCGTCGGGGCGGTTGCGTTCGATCACCGGAACACCGTTCTCCCCGGCGAGATCCGCGACCGAGTCGGACCAGATCTTCTCGTAGGCGTGGTCGCTCTTCGGGTGTGTCACGACGAGCACCACCTCGTGACCGGCGTCCAGCAGTGCACGCAGCGTGCGGTGCCCCCACGTCTGGTAGCCGAACATCGCGACCCGCATCGGTCCTCCTCGTTCCGGGATCAACATCACGCCCGAATGTAGTAGTTAAGCCTCCCCTAACTTAGGTTAGGGTTGCCTCGGTTGTACATCTACGGATAGGACGGGCATGCCAGAACCGCAGGAAGTTCCGGTCTACGACCTGGTCGGGGTCGGCTTCGGCCCTTCGAATCTCGCACTGGCGATCGCCGTCACCGAGCACAACGCCGGCGGCGGGGAGGCGGTCACCGCGCACTTCCTCGAGCGTCAGCCGCGGTTCGGCTGGCACCGGGGGATGTTGCTGGACAACGCCACGATGCAGGTGTCGTTCCTCAAGGACCTCGTCACCATGCGCAACCCGGCCAGCGAGTTCAGCTTCCTGTCCTACCTGCACAGCCAGGGGCGCCTCGTCGACTTCATCAACCACAAGAACCTCTTCCCGCTGCGGATCGAGTTCCACGACTACCTGGAGTGGTCGGCGGCGAAGGTCGACGACCTCGTCTCCTACGGCCGCGAAGTCGCCGGGATCACGCCGGTTTCCGGCGAGGAATCGTTGTTCGACGTGCGCACCGCGGACGGGCAGGTGCTGCGTGCCCGCAACGTCGTGTTCGGCACCGGGCTGCGGCCAAACCTCCCTGAGGGGGTCACGGTCAGTGACCGGATCTGGCACAACCACCAGCTGCTGCACCGCATCGACAAGGTGTCCGACCCCGAGCGGTGCATCGTCGTCGGCGCCGGGCAGAGCGCCGCGGAGGTCACCGCGTTCCTGCACGACAAGTTCCCGCGCGCCGAGGTGTGCTCGGTGTTCGCCCGCTACGGCTACAGCCCGTCGGACGACAGCTCGTTCGCGAACCGGATCTTCGACCCGGAAGCGGTCGACGCGTTCTACACCGCGCCGGAGGACGTCAAGCGCCGCCTGATGGACTACCACGGCAACACCAACTACTCGGCCGTCGACCTCGACCTCATCGACGACCTGTACCGCCGCGTCTACCGCGAGAAGGTGCAGGGCGTGCAGCGGCTGCGGATCTTCAACGCCTGCCGCCCCATCGACGTCACCGAAACCGAGTCCGGCGTCCGGATGGCGATCGAATCCCTGACCACCGGCGAGAAGACCGTGCTGGACGCGGACCTCGTCGTTTACTCCACCGGATACCGTCCGGCCGATCCGACGTCGCTGCTCGGCGAGCTGGCCGCCAAGTGCCGCCGCGACGAGCACGGCCGCCTGCGGATCGAGCGCGACTACCGGCTCGTCACCCCGGACGTGCAGGCCGGGCTCTACCTGCAGGGCGGGACCGAGCACTCGCACGGCATCACCTCGTCCCTGCTCTCGAACACCGCGGTGCGGGTCGGCGAAATCCTGCGCTCGATCCTCGACCGCAGGGAACCGTCGTTGGACTGGCCTGCCGAGTACGCGGTCAGTGGTGTGAAAGCCGAGGAGTGGGCGTGACCGAGTACGACGTCGAGGAAACCGGCTCAGTGGCTGAGCCACTTAGCCTTGTGACCAGACTGGCGCGCGCCGGGTTCGACGACTACGTCGTCTACGAACGCGACGGCGTGTGGACGTTCGCCGGCGGTGCCCTCGCGACGGTGTCGCTCGACGCCGAGCGAGTGCTCATCTCGTACGGCGACGAGGTGACCGATCGTGCGTGGACCGGGTCGCCGGGCGAGGCGATGCGGTCGGCGCTCGCGGAGCTGCCGGTGACGGGCTGGAACGCCTACGGTCGCGTGCACTTCTCGTTCGCCGGGCTGGTGCCGGGGCTCGGGCTGCGTGGCGCCGTGCCGCCGCCCGGTGAGGTGGTGCGGGTGATCGTGCCGCGCACCGAGGTGCGGCTGGACGGGCAGTCGGTCCGCATCCGCGGTGTCGACGCGGGGGAGCGGGCACGGGTGCGGGAGATCCTCGAAGCGTCCATCGAGGCCGACACGCCGCGTGCCGCCGAGGTGGACGTCCGCGCGGGCGGCGAGAGCTACCGCGAGCGGGTCGCCCAGGCGGTCAAGGAGATCCGGCAGGGGCAGTACCAGAAGGTGATCCTGTCGCGGGTCGTGCGGATCCCGTTCCCGGCGGACCTGGTCGCGACCTACGAACTGGGGCGGCGCGGCAACACCCCCGCCCGGTCGTTCCTGTTGCGGTTGAACGGCGCCGAGGCGGCCGGGTTCAGCCCGGAGATCGTCGTGTCGGTCGACGGGAGCGGGCGGGTCACGACGCAGCCGCTGGCCGGGACGCGTGCGTTCGGGCGGGGCAGCGAGGCGGACGCGGCCGCGCGGGCCGAGCTCGAATCGGACCCCAAGGAGGTGTTCGAGCACGCCGTGTCGGTGCGGACCGCGCAGGAGGAGATGCGGCGGGTGTGCGTGCCGGAATCGGTGCGGGTCGGGGACTTCATGGGCATCAAGGAGCGGGGCAGCGTGCAGCATCTGGCTTCGCTGGTGAACGGGGACCTCGCGGACGGCCGGTCGGCGTGGGACGCGCTGGAGGCGGTGTTCCCGGCGGTGACGGCGTCCGGCATTCCCAAGCGCGAGTCGCTCGACGCGATCTCCCGGATGGACGACCCGCGCGGGTTGTACAGCGGCGCGGTGATAGCGCTTTCCGAGGACGGATCACTGGACGCGGCGCTGGTGCTGCGGGCGGTGTACCAGGAGGGCGCGCAGGCGTGGCTGCGCGCGGGCGCGGGGATCGTCGCGGACTCCACGCCGGAGCGCGAGTTCGAGGAGACGTGCGAGAAGCTGGGCTCGGTGGCGCCGTTCGTGGTGCGGGCCTGAGCTGGTTTTCGACGGCCCCGGGCGGCGCCCGGGGCCGTCGCGCGTTCAGCGGCGGCGCCAGAGGAGCCAGCCGAGGTAGGCGCCACCGAGTGCGGCGGTCGCCACGCCCACCGGGAGCGTCGACGCCCCGGCGACCCGCTGGGCGGCGAAGTCCGCGACCAGCACCAGCAACGCGCCCATCCAGGCGGCCGGGAGGATGCCGGCGCCGGCGGCCCGAGTGAGCCGTTTCGCCAGCTGGGGCGCGGTGAGGGACACGAAGGCGATCGGCCCGGCGGCGGCGGTCGCGATGGCGCACGCCGCGGTGCCGACGATCAGCAGGTACACGCGGCTGCGCTCGACCCGCACGCCGAGCGCGGCCGCGGCGTCGTCGCCCATCTCGAGCATGTCGAGGCGGCGGGCGCCCGCGAGCAGCAGCGGGATCAACACGACCAGCGCGATCACCAGCGGCCAGAACTGGGTCCAGCCGAGGTTGTTGAGGCTGCCGGTGAGCCAGACCGTCGCGCGGGCGACGTCGGCGATCTGGGCGTTGACGATCAGGTAGAAGTTGATCGCCTGGAGGATCGCGCTGATGCCGATGCCGACCAGGACCAGCCGGGAGCCGCGGACGCCGCGCTGCCAGGCGAGGACGTACACGGCGATGGCGGTGACCAGCCCGCCGGCGAGCGCGCCGCCGGAGACGGCCAGGGTCCCGCCGCCGGAGAGCAGGATGACCAGCAGGCCGCCGGTGGTGGCGCCGTAGTTGAAGCCGATGATGTCGGGGCTGCCGAGCGGGTTGCGGGACAGGCTCTGGAACACGGCGCCGCTCATGCCGAGCGCGGCGCCGACGGCCAGCGCGATGAGCACCCGGGGCAGCCGGAGGTCGAGCACGGCGAAGTTCGTGATGCGGCTGCCGTTGCCGAGCAGGGTGCGGACGACGTCGAGCGGCGCGACGGAGATCGACCCGGTGCCCAGGGCGAGCACCCCGAAGCCGAGGATCGCGACCGCGAGCCCGACGCAGACGATCACCGAGCGGCGTGCTGCCGTGCGGGTCCTGGTGAGCGTCTTCGTCATGAGCGGGCCGCCTTCGTGCGGCGCACCAGTGCGATGAACAGCGGCGCCCCGAGCAGGGCGGTCACCACCCCGACGTCGATCTCCTCCTTGGCGATCACCCGTCCCAGCACGTCGGCCAGCAACAGCAGCGCCGGGGCCAGCAGGGCGCAGTAGGGCAGCACCCAACGCTGGTCCGGCCCGGTGATCGCGCGGACCATGTGCGGCACCGCCAGCCCGACGAACACCAGCGGCCCCACCGCCGCCGTCGCGGCGCCGGCCAGCAGCGTGACCGCCAGGAGGGTCAGGCCGCGCGTCCGGCCGAGGTGGGCGCCCAGCGACTTGCCGGCCTCGTCGCCGAGGGCGAGCGCGTTCAGCGGCCGAGCCAGGAACAACGCGAGTACCACGCCGACCGCCAGGAACGGCAGCACCCGCACCAGGGTGCCGCCGTCGGCGCGCTCCAGCGAACCGACCGTCCAGAACCGCATCTGGTCCAGCGTCTGGGTGTCGAGCAGGGTCATCGCCTGGGTCAGACCGGTCAGCGCGGCCGACACCGCGGTCCCGGCGAGCGCGAGCCGCACCGGTGACGTGCCGCCCCGGCCGGCGATCACGTACAACACGAAACCCGCGACGGCCGCGCCCAGGAACGCGAACCAGACGAACGCCCGCAGGTCGGTCACGCCGAGCACGCCAACGGACAACGCGGCCGCCGTCGCCGCGCCCGCGTTGATGCCCAGCAGCCCCGGGTCGGCGAGGGGGTTGCGGGTCAGCGCCTGCATCAGCGCCCCCGCCACGCCGAGCGACGCGCCGACCGCGATGCCGATCAACGTCCGCGGCACGCGGATCGACCAGACCACATAGGACGAATCGGAGCCGTCGCGGTGGAACAACGCGTCGACGACCGTCCCGAGTGGAATGGACCGCGCGCCGACCGCGATGCTCAGCAACGCGATCGCCACGAGGACCACCAGCGCGACGACGAGGCCGGCCGCCCGGGACGGCGCCGCCAGGCGCGGGGCAGGCGCTTGACCGGGCGTCGCCCGGGAGGCGGCTCGGGTGGATCCACCGGTGCTCACGGGTGTTCTCCAGGTGCGGGGCGGGCAAAGTGCTTGGGGCGGCCGGCGCTCACGCGGCGTGGGCCGGCGCCGCGGCTGCTGGTGCGGACCCGGCCGGGGCCGGTGTTGGCGCGGCTGCTGGTGCTGACGTGGCGTGGACTGGCGTGGGTGCCGCGGCTGTTGGTGCTGGTGCGGTGGGGGCTGGCGTGGGCGGCGCTGGTGATCCGGCGCGGCCGGACCCCGGCGCCGCGATTGCCGGTGCTCACGCGGCGCGGGTCAACCTCGGCACCGCGTTCGCCAGCGCTCACCCGGCGCGGGCCAACCTCGGCACCGCGTTCGCCCGTGCTCACCCGGCGCGGGTCAACCTCGGCGCACCGATCGCCAGCGCTCACCCGGCTATCCGCTTGGCGAGCGCGACCTTCGACACCTTCCCGACCTTCGTCAGCGGGAAGCTGTCCAGCACCTCCAGCCGGTCGGGCAGCTTGTACGCCGCCACGCCGCGCTCCCTCAGGAAGGCCGTCACCTCGCGCAAGGTCGGCGCCTCCCCGCGCACCACCAGGAACGCGCACGTCCGCTCGCCCATCACCTCGTCCGGCATCCCGACCACCGCGGCGTCGTGCACGGCCGGGTGCGCCAGCAGGTGGTTCTCCAGCTCCTCGGCCGGGATCTTCTCGCCACCGCGGTTGATCTGGTCCTTGATCCGCCCCTCGACGACCAGGTGCCCGGACGGCAGCGCCCGCACCACATCGCCGCTGCGGTAGAACCCGTCGGCCGTGAACGAGCGCGCGTTGTGCTGCTCCGCCCGGTAGTAGCCACGCAGCGTGTACGGCCCGCGGGTCAGCAGCTCGCCGCTTTCGCCGGGTGCCACCGGGTCGCCCTCTTCGTCGACCACGAGCACTTCGTCCGCCGGGCACAGCGGGCGGCCCTGCGTGGTGATCTTCAGCTCGTCCGGATCGTCCAGCCGGGTGAAGTTCAGCAGTCCCTCGGCCATCCCGAAGACCTGCTGCAGATCGCAGCCGAGCGTCGAGCGCACCCGGGAAGCGGGCTCCGCGTTGAACTTCGCGCCACCCACTTGGAGCAATTGCAGGCTGGACAGGTCCTCATCCATGAACTCGGTCGCGTCCATCCACAACAGTGCGACCGGCGGCACCACCGCGGCCACCGTGACGCGCTCCCGCTCGATCAGCTCGAACGCCGTGTCCGCACTGGGATCCGGCGCCAGCACCACCGTGCCACCGGCGGCCATCGCGCCGAGCAGCCCCGGCGAAGCCAGCGCGAAGTTGTGCGCCGCGGGCAACGCCACCAGGTACCGCGTGTCCGCCGAGAACCCGGACACCGAAGCGCTCGCCCGCGCGTTGTACAGGTAATCCTGGTGCGTCCGCGGGATCAGCTTGGGCGTGCCGGTCGTCCCGCCGGAGAGCAGGAACAACGCCACGTCGGAAGGATCTGGCGAAGGCAACGGGACCGGCGCGGCGGTCGGCAGCGGCTGGAACTCCGCGGGCTCGCCGACGACGAACACCTGCCGCACCGACGGCACCGCCTTCTGCACCGTCCGCGCCAGCTCGCGGTAGTCGTACCCGGCGTCGTCGGTGTCCGCGACCACGTACGCGACCGCTTCGCTCAGCTCGCACAGCGGCACGATCTCGCTTTCCCGGTGCGCGGGCAGCGCCAGCACCGGCAGCACCCCGGCGCGCAGGAAAGCGAAGAACAGAGCCACGAACTCGGGCACGTTCGGCAGCTGCACCACGACGCGCTCGCCCGGCCGCAGCCCCGCCGACACCAGCCCGGCCGCCAGGCGCGTTGCCCAGGCGTCGAGTTCGGCGTAGGTCCAGCGCGCCCCATCGGCGGCGACGAGCGCGACCCGGTCGCCGTGCGCCGCCGCGCCCTCGGCCAGCAGGACGTCGAGCGACTGTCCGGTCCAGTAGCCTTCGGCGCGGTACTTCGCCGCCAGTTCCTCGGGCCAGGGCACACAGCCGTGCAACATCGTCAGCTCCCTCGATCGCGCGAACTTAGGTTAGGCTAGCCGACGTTACGAAGGGAAGGTGCTCGTGCGGCTCGGGGAAATGGTCATCGACGTCACGCCGCTACGGAGCGCATCCGCCTACCGGCTCGTCTTCGCCGCGCAAACACTCACCGTGCTGACGACGGCGCTCACCAACGTCGCCATCAACCTGCACGTCTACCAGGTGACCGGGTCGTCGGTCCAGGTCGGACTGGTCAGTCTGGTGTTCGGCATCGCGTTGCTCGGCGGGTTGCTCGCGGGCGGGGTGATGGCCGACCGGGTCGACCGGCGCCGCCTCATCCTCACCACGCGGGCGGTCGTCGCGGCCGTGCTCGGCGGGCTGGCGGTCAACGCCGCGATCCCGCACCCGATGCTGTGGTTCGTCTACGTCGCCGCGATCCTCGCCGGCGCGATCAACGGCCTGGGCGGTTCGGCGCTGATGGCGGCGATCCCGTCGCTGGTCAAGCCGGAACACCTGACCGCGGCCGGCGCCCTGATCACGGTCACCAGCCAGTTCGGCGCGATGGTCGGCCCGACGGTCGCCGGTGTGATCGCGGCCGGTCCCGGTGTCGCCGCGTGCTTCGCGATCGACGCACTCGGCTACGTCGCCGCGGTCCTGCTCATGTGGCGGCTGCCCGAGCTGCGGGCAGGCAAGCCGGACGAGGACCACCAGCACCCGTTCCACGCGATCGCCGAGGGTTTCCGCTTCCTGCGGCACAACGCGGTCGTACGCGGGCTTCTCGTGATCGACCTGTGGGCCATGCTCTTCGCGATGCCGTACGCGCTCTTCCCGCAGATGGGCACGGAAGTCTTCGGCGGCGGCCCGTCCGCGGTCGGCCTGCTCTACACCGCACCCGCGGTCGGCGCGTTCGTCGGCGCCCTGGTCAGCGGCTGGACCGGCCGGATCCGGCACAGCGGCCGCGCGTTGATCGGGTCGGTCCTGTTGTGGGGCTTGGGGGTCACGGCGTTCGGCCTGTCCGGCGAGCTGTGGCTGGGGTTGTTGTTCCTGGCGATCGCGGGCGTCGGCGACACGACCTCGGAGATCCTGCGCCGCGCGCTGCTGCAGCACCACACGCCCGACCACCTGCAGGGCCGGGTCAGCAGCCTGTGGCTCGCGCAGGCCACGACGGGTCCGGCCGTCGGCAACGCCGAAGCGGGCCTGGCCGCGCGGCTGCTCGGTCCGGCGGGCGGGATCGTGGCCGGCGGGATCGTGTGCGTGCTCGGCGTCTGCCTGGTCGCGGTGACCATGCCCGGACTGCGCCGGGCCAGCCTGCAAGGAGAACCATGCCACTCGCCGACGTCAACGGCATAAAGATCAACTACGACGACCTCGGCTCGGGCGATCCGGTGGTGCTGGTGATGGGCACCGCGGCGAACGGCCGGGTGTGGCACCTGCACCAGGTGCCCGCGCTCGTCGACGCCGGCTACCGCGCGATCACCTTCGACAACCGCGGGATCTCGCCCGCCGAGCCGGGTTTCACGATCGACGACCTGGTCGCCGACACCGCTGGCCTGATCGAGCACCTCGGCCTCGGCCCGTGCCGCCTGGTCGGCACGTCGATGGGTGCGCAGGTGGTCACCGAGCTGATGCTCGCGCGCCCGGAGCTGGTCAGCCAGGCCGTGCTGATGGCCACCCGCGGCCGTCCGGACGCGATGCGCGCGGCGATGGGCGCGGCGGAGAAGGAGTTGCGGGACAGCGAGATCGCGCTGCCCGCGAAGTACGAGGCCGTCACGCGGGCAGTGCAGAATCTCTCACCCCGCACGCTGAACGACGACGCGGCGGTCGCGGACTGGCTGGACATCTTCGAGATGTCGCCGACCCTGTGGACGCCCGGCCTGCGCGCGCAACTCGACCTCGACATCACCGACAGCCGCCTGGACGCCTACCGCGCGATCGACGTCCCCTGCCTGGTCATCGGGTTCGCCGACGACCTCCGCCTGCCCGCGTACCTCGCGCGCGAGGTCGCCGACGCGATCCCGTCCGCGCGGTACCTGGAAATCGCGGACGCCGGGCACTACGGATATCTGGAGCGCCCGGACGTGGTCAACGACGCTCTTGTCACCTTTTTCGCCGCTGGACACTCTTAGTATCGCCTTACTAAGGTAAGCCTCAGTTGACCTGACGGCACTGGAGGCTTGTGGTGACGAACCCCTTCGACGACGACAACGGGCGCTTCTACGCGCTGGTCAACGACGAGGGCCAGTACTCGCTGTGGCCCACCTTCGCCGAGGTGCCCGCGGGCTGGCGGATCGTCTTCGGGGAGGACAGCCGCCAGGCGTGCCTGGACCACATCGAGGCCAACTGGACCGACATGCGACCGCGCAGCCTGGTCGAGAGCGAGTCCTGAGGGTGGCGTCGAGCGTCGAGGACGTCCTCCCGCTCACCCCGTTGCAGCAGGGCATGATCTTCCACGCCCTGCTCGACGAGCGTGCGGACGTCTACACGGTGCAAACCGTCCTGCGGCTGGCCGGCGAGGTCGACGGCGAGCGGCTCCGGGAGGCCGCGGAGCAGTTGGTGCGGCGGCACGCCAACCTGCGGGCCGGGTTCCGCACGCAGGCGTCGGGCCAGTTCGTGCAGGTCGTGCGCCGGTCGGTCCAGGTGCCGTGGCGGGTCGTGGACTGCCCTGGCGATGCGGAGTTCCAGCGCCTGCTGGACGACGACCGCGCCGAGCCGTTCGACCTCGCGCGACCGCCGTTGCTGCGGTTCACCTTGGTGCGCCGCGGTTCCGAGCACGTGCTCGTGTTGTCGTCGCACCACCTGCTGTGGGACGGCTGGTCGGCGCCGATCCTGGTGCATGAGCTGCTCTCGTTGTACGGCGGGCAAGCGCTTCCGCCGGTGCGGCCGTTCCGGGACCACCTGACCTGGCTGTCCAAACAGGACACGAAGGCGGCCGAGCAGGCGTGGGCCGGCGCACTCGCCGACCTCGACGGCCCGACGCTCGTGGCTGACGGGTCGTCCACCGGACTGCCGCGGCGTGCTGAGTTCTCGTTGCCGGGGCAGCCGTTGACGCAGGCCGCCCGCGAGTACGGCGTGACCGTGAACGCACTGGTGCAGTCCGCGTGGGCGCTCGTGCTCGCCGGGCTGACCGGCCGGGACGATGTGGTGTTCGGCGCGACGGTGTCCGGCCGGAACCCCGAGGTGCCGGGCGTCGAGTCGATGGTCGGCATGCTGATCAACACCGTGCCGGTGCGGGTGCGCCTCGCGCCGGACGAGCCGCTGGCCGCGCTGGCCGCGCGGGTGCAGAACGAGCAGGCGCGGTTGCTGGAGCACCAGCACCTCGGGCTCGCCGACATCCAGCGCGCCGCCGGGCAGCCCACGCTGTTCGACACGCTCGTGGTCTTCGAAAGCTATCCGGGCACCGACCTGGCCGGCTCGCCGCTGGCCGGGGTCGAGGTGCGGGACGCCACGCACTACCCGCTCGCGTTGCTGGTCGTGCCGGGCGAGGAGTTCGTGCTGCGCATCGACCACGACCCGGCGCGCTTCGACGACGCCGCGGTCGCCCGCATCGCGGAGCGGGTGCAGGACGTGCTCGGCTGGTTCGTCGCCGCGCCGGGCACGCCGGTCGCGCGGCTCGAACCGTTGCCCGCCGACGAATGGCAGCAGGTCGTGGTGGCGCCCAACGAAACCGCCGCGGAGGTGCCGGAGACGACGCTGCCGGAGCTGTTCGCCGAGCAGGTGGCGCGCACGCCGGACGCGACCGCGGTGGTCTACGAGGGCGTCGCGCTGACCTACGCCGAGCTGGACGCCCGCGCCACTGAGCTGGCGCGGCGGTTGGCGGGCGCGGGTGTTGGGCCGGAGCACATCGTCGGTGTGCGGCAGGACCGTTCGCTGGATCTGATCGTCTCGCTGCTGGCGGTGTTGAAGGCGGGCGGGGCGTATCTGCCGCTGGATCCGTCGTATCCCGCGGAGCGGTTGAGCATGATGATCGAGGATGCTCAGCCCACGGTCGTGCTGCCTGCCGAGCTCCATGATGAAGGGGAGTTGCGGGCGGCGGGGCCGGACAACCCGGCGTACGTCATCTACACCTCGGGTTCGACCGGCCGCCCGAAGGGTGTGGTGGTCAGCCACCGGGCGATCGTGAACCGGCTGTTGTGGATGCAGCACGAGTACCGGCTCACGCCCGAGGACCGGGTGCTGCAGAAGACGCTGTCGTCGTTCGACGTGTCGGTGTGGGAGTTCTTCTGGCCGCTGATCAGCGGCGCGACGCTGGTGTTCGCGAAGCCGGGCGGGCACAAGGACCCGCGTTACCTGGCCGAACTGGTCGAACGCGAGCGGATCACCACCGCGCACTTCGTGCCGTCGATGCTGGCGCAGTACGTCGAGACCGGCCGCGGGCCGCAGCGGATCATCTGCAGCGGCGAGGCCCTGCCGCCGGAGCTGGCGCGGCAGGCGGGTGAATTCGCCCAGGTGCACAACCTCTACGGCCCGACCGAGGCCGCCGTCGACGTCACCTACTGGCCGGTGCCCGCGGATGCCACGACCGTCCCCATCGGACGTCCGGTGTGGAACACGCAGACCTACGTGCTGGACCGGTTCCTGCGGCCGGTGGCGCCGCGCGCGCCGGGCGAGCTGTATCTCGGGGGAGTACAGCTCGCCCGGGGGTACCTCAACCGGCCCGGGCTGACCTCCTCGCGGTTCGTCGCCAACCCGTTCGGCGAGCCCGGCTCGCGGCTCTACCGCACCGGCGACGTCGTGCGGTGGAACGCCGACGGTGCCCTGGAGTACCTGGGCCGCGCCGACGACCAGGTCAAGATCCGCGGCTTCCGCGTCGAGCTGGGCGAGGTCGAGGCGGCCCTGCTCGCGCTGGACGGGGTCGCCGCCGCGGCGGCCACCGTGCACGCCGGCCGTCAGCAGCTGGTCGGGTACGTCGTCGGCGTGGGCTTGGACCCGGCCGCGCTGCGGCGGAGCCTCGCCGAGTCGCTGCCCGAACAGCTGGTGCCGTCCGCGATCGTCGTGCTCGACGCGTTGCCGCTGAGCCCGAGCGGCAAGCTGGACCGGCGGGCGCTGCCCGAGCCGCAGCTCGCCGAGACCGGCAGCGCCGAGGCCCGCGACCCGCGTGAGGAGATTCTGGCCGAGCTGTTCGCCGAGGTCCTCGGCGTCGACCGGGTCGGTCGCGACGACGACTTCTTCGCACTC
This sequence comes from Amycolatopsis sp. NPDC006125, assembly GCF_040614195.1. Taxonomy (NCBI): domain Bacteria; kingdom Bacillati; phylum Actinomycetota; class Actinomycetes; order Pseudonocardiales; family Pseudonocardiaceae; genus Amycolatopsis; species Amycolatopsis sp. NPDC006125. The sequence goes on along the minus strand of NZ_JBEXTZ010000036.1, from coordinate 60,912 downwards.
GGCGGGCATTCCCTGCTCGCCACCCGCCTGGCCAGCCGGATCCGCCGCACGTTCGGCGTCGACCTGCAGATCCGGGCGATCTTCGACGCCCCGACGGTGGCACGCCTGGCGCGGCACTTGGACGGCGGCGTCGCCCGCCCGCCGCTGACCCGCCGCGACCACGACGGCCTCGTGCCGCTGTCCCCGGCGCAGCGCAGCCTGTGGTTCCTGCACGAGCTGGACGGCCCGTCGCCGGTCTACAACATCCCGTTCGCCGCGCGGCTGACCGGCCCGCTCGACCTGGACGTGCTCGACGCCGCGCTCACCGACGTGGTGAACCGCCACGACACGCTGCGCACCCTGCTCACCGCGGACGGCCAGCACGTGCTGCCGCCGTTCGAGCGGTTCCCCGTGCACCGGCACGACGGCCCGGCCGAGGGGTTCGTGGAACGGGCGAGCCGGTACGCGTTCCGCCTCGGCGAGGAGCCGCCGATCCGGGCCGAAGTGCTGAACACCGGCCAGGACGAGCACCTGTTGGTGCTGGTCGTGCACCACGTCGCGGGCGACGAGTGGTCGGCGCGACCGCTGCTGCGTGACCTGGGCGCGGCCTACGCCGCCCGCCGCGCAGGCCGCGCGCCGGAGTGGACACCGCTGCCGGTCCAATACGCCGACTACACCCAGTGGCTGCAGGACATCCCGGTCGACGACCAGCGCGACTTCTGGCTCAAGCGGCTGGAAGGCCTGCCCGAGGAACTGCCGCTGCCGACGGACCGGCCGCGCCCGCAGCACCCGACGCGCGAGGGCGGCAACGTCACCGTGGAATTCCCCGCCGCGCTGACCGCGTCGCTGGCGAAGCTGGCCCGCAAACTCGGCGTGACGGACCTGATGATCGCCCAGGCCGCGACCGCGGTGCTGCTGTCCCGCCTCGGCTCGGGCGAGGACATCCCGCTCGGCACGCCGGTCGCCGGCCGCACCGACGAAGCGCTCGACGACCTGGTCGGCTACTTCGTCAACACGGTCGTGCTGCGCACCGACCTGTCCGGCAACCCGACGTTCCGCGACCTGCTCGCGCGCGTCCGCGAGGCGAACCTGGACGCCTACTCGAACCAGGACCTGCCGTTCGAGCGGGTCGTCGAGGCGGTCAATCCGCCGCGCTCGCCGGGGCGGCACCCGCTGTTCCAGATCATGGTGTCGCACCGCGATCCGGCGACGACGGAACTGGACCTGCCGGACGTGGTGGCCGAGCCGCTGGAACCCGGGTTCACCGGCGCGAAGTTCGACCTGGCCTTCCACTTCGGCCCGGAAGACTGCCATATCAGCTACTCCGCCGACCTGTTCGACGAATCCACTGTGGACTCGCTCGCGCGCAGGCTGGTGCGGCTGCTGACCGCGCTGGTCGCGAAGCCGGAGCAGCCGGTCGGCCTCGCCGAGATCCTCGGCGACGACGAGCGCGCCCGGCTCGCGGCCTTCAACGACACCGCCGAGGAGCGGCCGCACACGACCTTGACCGAGATGGTCGAGGAGCAGGCCGCCCGCACCCCGGACGCGGTGGCCGTCGAGTTCCACGACCGCAGCCTCACCTACGCCGAGCTGAACGCGAAGGCGAACCACCTGGCCCGGCGGCTCGTCGCGGCCGGGGTCGGGCCGGAGCGCACCGTCGGCATGCACTGGGAGCGGTCGCTGGAGCTGGTCGTCGGCCTGCTCGCGGTCGAGAAAGCCGGTGGCGCGTTCGTGCCGCTGGAGCCGTCGTGGCCGGATCGGCGCATCGCCGAGGTGGCGGAGAGCTCCCGGTTCACCGCGATCCTCAGTGGACCGGAGCACGACGGGCCGGTGCGGGAGCTGGGCGTGCCGGTCGTGCACGTCGACCTCGCGGGCGAGGACCCGGAGAACCTCGGCGTGCGGGTGCCGCCGGAAGGCCTGGCCTACGTCATCTACACGTCCGGCTCGACCGGCACGCCGAAGGGCGCGATGATCCGGCACCGCGCGATCACGCACCGCCTGCTGTGGCAGCGCGAGATGCTCGGTTTCGGGCCCGGCGACGCGGCGCTGTTCAAGGCGCCGATGGGCTTCGACATCTCGATCAACGAGGTGTTCCTGCCGCTGGTCACCGGCGGCAAGCTGGTGATCGCCGAACCCCGCGGCGAGCGGGACATCGAGTACCTGCTGGGCCTGATCGAGCGGCACCGGGTGACGTTCACCTACCTGCCGTCGTCGATCCTGGACCTGCTGGTCGGCCTCGACGGGTTCGCCGAGCGGGGCAGGTCGCTCAAGCACGTCTGGTGCGGCGGCGAGGTGCTCACACCCGAGCTGTTCGCCCGGTTCCGCGCGGTCAGCGACGCGATCATGTACCACGGGTACGGCCCGGCTGAGGCGACGATCGGCGTCAGCCACGTCGTCTACCGCGACGCGAGCGCGGTCCGCAAGGCCGTCTCGATCGGGCACCCCAACGGCAACACCCGCCTCTACGTGCTGGACCGGCACCTGCGGCAGGTGCCGGTCGGCGTGCCCGGCGAGCTGTACGCCGGTGGCGTCTACCTGGGCCGCGGCTACATCAACGACCCCAAGCGGACGGCGGACCACTTCGTCGCCGACCCGTTCGGCCCGCCCGGTTCCCGGCTCTACCGCACCGGTGACCTGGCCCGCTGGCAGCCGGACGGCACGCTGGAGTTCCTCGGCCGCGCCGACAACCAGGTCAAGATCCGCGGCATGCGGGTCGAGCTGGAGGAGATCGAGGCGGTCCTGGAGCAGCACGAGGGCGTCCGGCGGGCGGTCGTGCTGGTGCGCGACGAGCCCAAGCGGCTGGTCGGTTACTGCCTCGGCTCCGAAGTGGACGGTCTCGGAGATTGGCTGCGCACCCGCCTGCCCGAGCACATGGTGCCGCGGCGGTTCGTGTTCCTCGACGAGTTCCCGCTGATGCCCTCGGGCAAGGTGAACCGCAAGGCGCTGCCCGACCCCGGCCCGGAGCCGACGTCCGGCAGCCGCGCGGCGGAGACCGAGGCCGAGCGGATCCTGTGCCGCGTGATGGCCGAGGTGCTGCGGGTGCCCGAGGTCGGAGCGGAGGACAACTTCTTCGGCCTGGGCGGCGACAGCATCCTGTCCATCCAGTTCGTGAGCAAGGTGCGGGCCGCCGGGCTGCGGATCTCGCCGCGGCAGGTGTTCGAGCACCAGACCGCGGCGGCGCTCGCCCGCGCCGTCGACACCGACGTGGTGGTCCCCGACGAGGACCGCGCGCAGGGGGTCGGCGAGGTCCCGCTCACCCCGGTCATGCGGTGGTGGCGGGAAACCGGTGACCGCACAATGGCCCAGGCCGCGTTGCTGCGGGTGCCGCCCGCGGACGGGCCGGAGATCTTCGCCGGGGTGCTGCGGGACGTGCTCGACCACCACGACCTGCTGCGTGCCCGGTTGCGGGGAGACGTGCTCGAGGTCCGCCCGCCGGGCGCGGTGACGGACGTCCTCGAACACGTACCCGGGGACACGCCGGTGGCGGAGAAGTACGCCGAGGCGGTCGGCGCGCTCGACCCGGAGGCGGGCGTGCTGGTGCGGGCCGTGTGGTTCGACCACGGGGACGAGCCCGGCCGGCTGCTGCTCGTGCTGCACCACCTGGTGGTGGACGGGGTGTCGTGGCGCATCCTCGCCGGGGACCTGGCGCAGGCCTGGGAGGCGCGCTCGTCCGGCCACCCGGCCAAGCTCGACCCGGTGCCCACCTCGTTCCGCTGGTGGGCGCGGCACCTGCCGACCGCGAGCGCCGAGCAGTGGAAGTCCTTGCCGCGCACCGGATCGGCGGACGTCCGGCCCGCCCGCACGGCAGGCCGCCGGGAGCTGACGCTCGGCGCGGAACTGGTCGCCGAGGTGCCCGGCAAGTTCCGCACCGGCGTGCAGGAGGTGCTGCTCAGCGCGCTCGCGCACGCCTTCGGCGAGCCGCGGCTGGTCGCGCTGGAGGGCCACGGCCGCGAGGAGCACCTGGTGCCCGGCGCGGACCTGTCCCGCACGGTCGGCTGGTTCACCAGCGTCTACCCGGTCGAACTGCCCGCCGCCGCGACTCCGCCGGAGATCCAGGAGCGGCTGCGGGCCGTGCCGGACAACGGCATCGGGTTCGGCATCCTCCGCTGGCTGCACGGCGAGCTCGCCGACGTGCCGGAGCCGGAGGTCGGCTTCAACTACCTCGGCCGGTTCGACGTCAGCGAGGGGTTCTGGGTCCCGGCCGCGGAGCAGTTGCCGCCGCCGGAGGTCCAGCACCGGCCGCTGGAGATCAACGTCGTGACCGAGGACGGTCCGGACGTTCCGGTGCTGACCGCGACCTGGTCCTGGACCGACCGGTTCACCGAGTCCGAAGTGGACGGCTTGATCGCGAGGTGGCAGGACGCCCTGCGCGACCTCACCGCCGCCGAGGAGCCGGAGGAGGTCCTGCCGCTGTCCCCGCTGCAGCAGGGCATGCTCTTCCACGCGCTCTACGACGAAAGCGCGGACGACGTCTACACCGTCCAGTTCGTGCTGGGCCTGACCGGCGAGGTCGACGCGGCGCGGCTGCGCCGGGCCGCGCAGGGCCTGCTGGACCGGCACCCGAACCTGCGCGCGGCCTTCGTGCACGACGACGAGCCGAAGCAGGTCATCCGCCGCGAGGCCGAGCTGCCATGGGCCGAGCTGACGCTCAGCCACGAGGAGTTCGACGAGTTCCTGGCCAGGGACCGGGCCGGACGGTTCGCGCTCGACGAGCCGCCGCTGCTGCGGATGACGCTGGTGAAGCTGGGCGAGCGGGACCACCGGCTGGTCCTGTCCAACCACCACATCCTGCTCGACGGCTGGTCGCTGCCGCTGCTGGTGCGGGACCTGCTCGCGCTCTACGCCGGCACCGAGCCGCCGTCGCCGCGGCCGTACCGCGACTACCTGACCTGGCTCGCCGGGCGGGACCGGGACGCCTCCGCCGAGGCGTGGCTGGCCGCGCTGGACGACGTCGAGGAGCCGACGCTGCTGGCTCCGGCCGCGTCGCGGGTGCCGATGCGCCCCGGCAAGCTGCGCCTCGACCTGCCCGCCGAGATCACGGAACGGCTATACGCGGTCGCCCGGGAGCACGGCCTGACCGTCAACACGGTCGTCCAGGGGCTGTGGGGTCTCGTGCTGGCCCGGCTGACCGGCCGCGACGACGTCCTGTTCGGCGCCACCGTCTCCGGACGGCCCGCCGATCTGTCCGGTGTGGACGGCATGGTCGGCCTGTTCATCAACACCGTGCCGGTGCGGGTCCGCCTGCGCGGTTCGCTGCTGGACGTCCTGCGGGGCGTGCAGGACGAGCAGGCGCGGCTGATGGACCACCAGTACCTCGGCCTCACCGACATCCAGCGGGCGGCCGGGCACGGCGACCTGTTCGACACGCTGGTCGTGTTCGAGAGCTACCCGATCGACTCGGACGCGGTGAGCGCGAGCGAGCGGGCCGCCGGGATCACGATCGACCGGGTCGAGGTCGAGGACTCGACGCACTACCCGCTGACCCTGGCGGTCGCCGCCGAGGAGCGGTTGTCGGTCGTCTTCGAGTACCGGCCGGACACGTTCGACGAGGCGTGGGCGGAGTCGCTGAGCGGCTGGTTCCGCCGGGCCGCGGAGGCCTTCGCGGCTGCCCCTGCGCAAAACGTGACGGGCGTCGACCTGCTCGGCGAGGAGACCCTGGCCGAGCTGCGCCGCATCGGCACCGGCAAGGTCCTGGACGCCCCGGCGACGACGCTGCCGGAGGTCCTGCGCGATCAGGCTCGGGCGACGCCGGACGCCGTGGCGATCGTGGCGGGGGAGACCCGGCTGACCTTCGCCGAGTTCAACGCCCGCGCCAACCAGGTCGCGCGGGTGCTCATCGAGCAGGGCGTCGGCCCGGAGGACGTGGTGGCGCTGCGCATGCCGGCCGGGCCGGACATGCTGGTCGCGCTGCTGGCGGTGTTTAAGGCGGGCGGCGCGTACCTGCCGCTCGACCCGGACTGGCCTGCCGAGCGGATCGACTTCATGCTCGCCGACGCCGCCCCGAAGCTGGTCCTGACCGAACTGCCGGAAGCGACGGGCTCGACGGACGACCTGCCGCCGCGGGCGAAACCGCAGCACCCGGCGTACGTCATCTACACGTCCGGCTCGACCGGCACGCCGAAGGCCGTCGTGGTGCCGCACAGCTCGATCGCGAACCTGCTGGTCAGCCACCGCACCGACCTGTTCGACCCGGCACGCGAGCGGGTCGGCCGCCCGCTGCGGGTCGCGCACGCGTGGCCGATGGCGTTCGACGCGTCGTGGCAGCCGATGCTGTGGATGTTCGCCGGGCACGAGCTGCACCTGGTGCCGCCGGACACCCGCCGCGACGCGGACCTGCTGCGGGCGTTCCTGCGGGACCACGAGATCGAGTTCGTCGAGCTGTCCCCGTCGCTGCTCGCGCAGGTCGCGACCGAACCGGGCTGGCGCGGCGCGCTCAAGGTGCTCGGCGTCGGCGGCGAGGCGGTGCCCGCGCAGCTGTGGCGGTCGCTGCGGGACGAGCCGGACCTGGCCGTGTGGAACCTCTACGGCCCGACCGAGTGCACTGTGGACTCCGCGGCATGCGACTTCGACCGCACCGAGAACCCGTGCATCGGCTCGCCGGTCGGCAACGCGCGCGCCTACATCCTCGACCGGCACCTGCGGCCCTGCCCGCCGGGCGTGGAGGGTGAGCTGTACCTGTCCGGCGCCGGTCTCGCCCGCGGTTACCTGCGGCGGCCGGGCACGACGGCCGAGCGGTTCGTGGCCGACCCGTTCGGCGAACCCGGCACCCGCATGTACCGGACCGGTGACGTGGCGCGCTGGAACGCCGAGGGGCTGATCGAGCTGCTCGGCCGCGTCGATGACCAGGTCAAGATCCGCGGGTTCCGCATCGAGCCCGGCGAGATCGAGGCGGTGCTGCTGCGGGACGAGCGGGTCGAGCGGGCGGTCGTGGTGCCGCGCGAGGACACGCCCGGCGTGAAGCGGCTGGTCGCGTACGTCGTCGCGAGCGGCACGGACGGTCTGCGCGAGCGGGTCGCCGCCGCGTTGCCGGAGTACATGGTCCCGGCCGCGCTCGTCGCGGTCGACGGCTTCCCGTTGACGCGCAACGACAAGCTCGACGTCAAGGCGCTGCCCGCGCCGGACTACACGAGCACCACGTCCCGGGCGCCCGCGACGGAACTGGAGAAGCGCATCGCCGGCCTGTTCGCCGATGTCCTCGGCCTGCCCGAGGTCGGCGCGGACGACAGCTTCTTCGCGCTCGGCGGCGACAGCATCGTGTCGATGCGGCTGGTCAGCAAGGCCCGTGGGGCCGGGCTGGCGTTCACCCCGCGGGACGTGTTCGAGCAGCGCACGGTCGCGGCGCTGGCGCAGGTCGCCGGGGAGGCCGTGCACCGTGCGGACGCCGACGCGGGCATCGGCGAGGTGCCGCTGACGCCGATGCTCCACTGGCTCAACCGCAACCAGCCGTACGGTCAGCTCAGCCAGGCCCGGATGCTCTGCACCCCGGCCGGGCTCGACCTGGACCGGCTGCGTGAGCTGGTGCAACTCCTGCTGGACCGGCACGACGTGCTGCGCGCGACCTTCGACGGCACGTTCGTCGTCCGCCCGCGCGGGGCGGTGGACGCAAGCGCTTGCGTCACCCGGATCGACGCCGGCGACCTGGCGTACGGGGACATCGCGGAGCGGCTGCCCGGCCTGATGCGGGAGATCCGGCTCGACCCGCCGTCCGGCGACATGGTGCGGTTCGTCTGGTTCGACACCGGCCCGGACCGCTCCGGCCGCCTGCTGATCGTGCTGCACCACCTCGTCGTGGACGGCGCGTCGTGGGGTGTGCTGGTGCCCGAGCTGGCCGAGCTGTGGGCGGGCCGCGAGCTGCCGCCCGTCGGCACGTCGTACCGGGAGTGGGCACAGGCGCTGCCCGAGGTGGCGCGGGCCAAGGCGAGCGAGATGCCGCTGTGGCGGGAGATCCTGTCCGGCCCGGACCAGGTGCTCGGCGCCCGCCGCCTCGACCCGGCCATCGACACCCGCGCGTCCATGCGAACCACGCGGACGTTCCTCGACCCCGAGGTCACCGGCAAGCTGCTCACGGAGGTGCCCGAGCGGCACGGCGTCACGATCAACGACGTCCTGCTGGCCGGGCTCGCGCACGCGGTGTCCCGCTGGCGCGGCGGCGACGACACGTCGCTCCTGCTCGCGCTGGAAGGCCACGGGCGTGAGGAGCAGATCGTCCCCGGCGCGGACCTGTCCGGCACGGTCGGGTGGTTCACCAGCGTGTTCCCGGTCCGCGTCGACCCCGGCGACCTCGCGAGCGGCGTGCACCAGGGGCTCACGCGGGTCAGCGAGCAGCTCGCCCTGCCGGACAAGGGCATCGGCCACGGCCTGCTGCGGTACCTCAACCCGGACACCGCGGCCGAGCTGGAAGCGCTGCCCGAGCCGCAGCTGGAGTTCAACTACCTCGGCAGGCTCACGGTGGGCGAGCGCGACGGCGAGCCGTGGTCCGGTGCGCCGGAGGTGGGCGCGATGGGCGGCGGTGTCGACGACGACATGCCCGCGCCGTACTGCCTGGTGCTGAACGTGCTGGTCCGCGGCTCGACGCTGGAGGCCGACTGGCAGTGGCCGTCCGCGTTGTTCACCGAAGACCGGATTCAGCAGCTGTCCCGTGAGTGGTTCGCCGCGCTGACCCTGATCGCGCAAGGAGGCCCCCGGTGAGTGACCTCGCCGCCCGCAAGCGTGAGCTGCTGCGCCGACGGCTGGCCCAGGCCGGCCTGGCCAGCACGACGTCGATCCCGAAGCGGGACTCCGACGACGACCTGCCGTTGTCGTACGCCCAGTCCCGCATGTGGTTCCTGCAGCAGCTCGACCCGGCGAGCCCGGCCTACAACGTGTGCCTGGCGATCACGCTGCGCGGCGCGCTGGACAAGGCCGCGCTGCACCGGTCGTTCCAGCGGCTCGTGGAGCGGCACGAGATCCTGCGCACCCGGTACGTGGCCGGGCCGGACGGCGAGCCGCGGCAGATCGTCGACCCGTACGCCGTGGTGACGATGCCGGAGTCGGACCTGCGTGGCCTGTCCGAAGAGGACCGGGACCGGACCGTCGAGCGAGTGGCGCGGGAGGAGTCGGCGCACGCGTTCGACCTCGCCAAGGAGCACTCGCTGCGCCTGCGCCTGCTGCGCCGCGGCGACGAGGACCACGTGCTGGTGCTGACCGTGCACCACATCGCGTGGGACGGCTACACGTTCAACACGCTGTCGCGAGACCTGTCCGCCCTGTACCGGGAGGACACCACCGGGCAACCGTCCGGTTTGGACCCGCTGCCGGTGCAGTACGCCGACTTCGCGGTGTGGCAGCGGAAGACGCTGACCGACGAGAAGCTCGCCGGCGATCTCGACTACTGGCGCCGCGAGCTGACCCCCGCGCCGGAGAACCTGTCGCTGCCCACCGACCTGCCGCGCCCGCCCGCGCGGTCGGACCGCGGGGACCGGCGCTTCCACACCTTCGACCGGGCCGTGACCGACCGGATCGGCGAGTTCGCGCAGGCCCGCGGGGTCACGCCGTTCATGGTGGTGTTCGCCGGGTACGCGGCGCTGCTGTCGCGCTGGACCGGCGCGACGGACGTGCCGATCGGGTCGGCGTCGATGAACCGCGACGCCGGCGAGGTCGAGCGGCTGATCGGCAACTTCGGCAACACGCTCGTGCTGCGGGCCGACCTGTCCGGCGACCCGTCGTTCGCCGAGCTGGTGGACCGGGTGCGGCGCGTGTGCACCGACGGCTACGCGCACCAGGACCTCCCGTTCGACCTGCTCGTCGAGCGGCTGCGGCCGCCGCGCGTGCCGGGCCGGTCGGTGCTGTTCGACGTGATGCTGTTGTTCCTCACCCAGGGGTTGCAGGGCTTCGACCTGCCCGGCGTTGAGGCGAGCTGGGAGACGGTGCACAACGACACCACCCAGTTCGACCTGGCGCTGGAGGCGTTCCTGGTCGACGGCGAGATGCGGGTCGAGGCCACGTACTCGACGGAGCTGTTCACCGCCGCGACCGTCGAGCGGTTCCTGGCGCACCTGGAATCGCTGCTCGCCGCCGCGGTGGGCGCGCCGGACCGGCCGGTGAGCCGGCTGGAGTTCTTCGAGGACACCGCCCTGATCGGCGACGCGCGCGAGGTGCCGGAGACGACGCTGCCGGAGCTGTTCGCCGAGCAGGTGGCGCGCACGCCGGACGCGACCGCGGTGGTCTACGAGGGCGTCGCGCTGACCTACGCCGAGCTGGACGCGCGCGCCTCTGAGCTGGCGCGGGGGTTGGCGGGCGCGGGTGTTGGGCCGGAGCACATCGTCGGTGTGCGGCAGGACCGTTCGCTGGATCTGATCGTCTCGCTGCTGGCGGTGTTGAAGGCGGGCGGGGCGTATCTGCCGCTGGATCCGTCGTATCCCGCGGAGCGGTTGAGCATGATGATCGAGGATGCTCAGCCCACGGTCGTGCTGCCTGCCGAGCTCCACGATGAGGGGGAGTTGCGGGCGGCGGGGCCGGACAACCCGGCGTACGTCATCTACACCTCGGGTTCGACTGGCCGCCCGAAGGGTGTGGTGGTCAGCCACCGGGCGATCGTGAACCGGCTGTTGTGGATGCAGCACGAGTACCGGCTCACCCCGGAGGACCGGGTGCTGCAGAAGACGCCGTCGAGCTTCGACGTCTCGGTGTGGGAGTTCTTCTGGCCGTTGATCACCGGCGCGACGCTGGTGTTCGCCAAGCCGGGCGGCCACAAGGACCCGCGTTACCTGAGCGAACTGATCGCGCGGGAGCGGGTCACCACCGTCCACTTCGTCCCGTCGATGCTGCGGGCGTTCGTCGAGTCCGGCGCGCGGCCGAGCACCCTGCGTCGCGTGATCTGCAGCGGTGAAGCGCTGCCGTCCGACCTCGCGCGCGAACTGCCGCAGGTGCACAACCTGTACGGCCCCACGGAAGCCGCGGTCGACGTGAGCCACTGGCCCGTGACCGAGGGCGCCGGCATCGGCACCGTGCCGATCGGGCGGCCGGTGTGGAACACGCAACTGCACGTCCTGGACCGGCACCTGCAGCCGGTCGCGCCCGGCGCCGTCGGCGAGCTGTACCTGGGCGGGGTCCAGCTCGCGCGGGGCTACCTGAACCGGCCCGGGCTCACTGCGTCGCGGTTCGTGGCCGGGCCGGACGGGTCGAGGCTGTACCGCACCGGCGACCTGGTGCGCCGCACCGGCGACGCCCTGGAGTTCCTCGGCCGCGCCGACGACCAGGTCAAGATCCGCGGGTTCCGCGTCGAACTGGGCGAGGTCGAGGCCGCGCTGACCGCGTTGCCCGAGGTGGTGAGCGCCGGGGTGGTCGCGCGGCCGGAGCGGCAGCAGCTCCTCGGCTACGTGGTCGCCAAGCCGGGCACGGACGCGGCCGGCATCCGGCGGCAGCTCGGCGCCACGCTGCCCGAGCACCTGGTGCCGTCGGTCATCACGTTCCTCGACGAGCTGCCGCTGAGCCCGAGCGGCAAGCTGGACCGCAAGGCACTGCCCGAGCCGGAGGCGGCGACCGCGGCGGCGGAGCCGGAAACCGAGCGCGAGCGGGCGCTGGCCGCGTTGTTCGCCGACCTGCTCGGCGTCGAGCGCGTCGGCAGGGACGACGACTTCTTCGCCCTCGGCGGGCATTCCCTGCTGGCGACCAAGCTCGTCGGCCGCATCCGCGCGGACCTCGGCGTCGACCTGGCGATCGGGACCGTCTTCGACGCGCCGACCGTCGCCCGCCTGGCCACGGCGCTCGACGGCGGCACGCAGAAGCGGCCCGCGCTCACGCCGATGCCGCGCCCGCGCCGCATCCCGCTGTCGTCGGCGCAGCAGCGGTTGTGGTTCCTGTACCGGCTGGAAGGCCCGAGCGCGACCTACAACGTGCCGTTCGCGGTGCGCCTGGACGGCCCGCTCGACGTGGACGCGCTGCGGGCCGCGCTCGCCGACGTCGTGAGCAGGCACGAGGTGCTGCGCACGATCTACCCGGAGTTCGAGGGCAAGCCCTACCAGCAGGTCCTCGACACGATCCCGCCGCTGATCCTCGACGACGGCTCGCCACGCGAGGCCGCGCAACGGGAGTTCGAGCTGGACCGCGAGCCGCCGTTCGAGGCGCGGCTGTTCCGCGACGGCGACTCGCACGTGCTGTCCCTGCTGACGCACCACATCGCGAGCGATGGCTGGTCCGCCGAACGGCTGCTGGCCGACCTGACCACCGCCTACACCGCCCGGCTGCAGGGCCGCGGCCCCGGGTGGGCGCCGCTGCCGGTGCAGTACGCGGACTACGCGCTCTGGCAGCGGGACCTGCTGGGCAACGACGCCGACCCGAACAGCCTCGCGTCCACCCAGCTCGCCTACTGGACGCGGCAGCTCGCCGACCTGCCGGAGGAGATCAGCCTGCCGGCCGACCGGCCACGTCCGGCCGATCCGTCGTTCCGCGGGGACGCGGTGCGGTTCAAGCTGCCGCCGGAGACGCACCGGGCGCTGGCGGAGCTGGCGCGGCAGACCGGCGCCACGACGTTCATGGTCGTCCAGGCCGCCGTCGTCGCGCTGCTCGCCCAGATGGGCGCGGGGGAGGACGTGCCGATCGGCGCGCCGGTCGCCGGCCGCACCGACGACGCCCTGGACGGCCTGGTCGGGTTCTTCGTCAACAACCTCGTGCTGCGCACGGACCTGACCGGCGACCCGACGTTCCGGCAGCTCGTCGAGCGGGTGCGGCGCACCGACCTGGACGCGTTCGCGCACCAGGACCTGCCGTTCGAGCGGCTGGTCGAGGCGCTGAACCCGGCCCGGTCGATGGGGCGGCACCCGCTGTTCCAGGTCATGCTGGCCTACCAGCGCGCGCCCGGCGGGCCGGTGCCGTTCGGGCACGCGTCGCTGCGCGAGGAGCACGTCGACTTCTACGCGGCGCGGCTCGACCTGTCGTTCCACCTGTTCGAGCAGGACGCGGGCATCGACGGCTGGCTCGTCTACAGCGAAGACCTCTTCGACCGGTCCACTGTGGACGACCTGGTGGCCCGTTTCACGCGGCTGGTCGGCGATCTCCTGGCGGACCCGGACCGGCGGCTCTCGGCCACGTCGGTGCTCACTCCGGAGGACGTGCTCCCGGCCGGTGAGACGCGTGAGGTTCCTCCGGCGACCTTGGCGGAGCTGTTCGCCGCCCAGGTGGCTCGTACGCCGGATGCCACCGCGGTGGTCTTCGAGGGCGAGTCCCTGACCTACGCCGAGCTGGATGCCCGTGCGAGCGCGCTGGCGCGGCGGCTGGCGGGTGCGGGTGTGGGGCCGGAGCACATCGTCGGGGTGCGGCAGGATCGTTCGCTCGACCTGATCGTCTCCCTGCTGGCGGTGCACAAGGCGGGCGGTGCCTACCTGCCGCTGGATCCGTCGTACCCGGCGGAGCGGTTGAGCATGATGATCGAGGATGCCCAGCCCACCGTGGTTCTTCCCGCCTCCTTGGAAGGTGAGGGGGAGCTGCGCCCGGCGGGGCCGGATCACCCGGCCTACGTCATCTACACCTCGGGCTCCACCGGCAGGCCCAAGGGCGTCGTGGTCAGCCACCGCGCGATCGTCAACCGTCTACTGTGGATGCAGCACGAGTACCGGCTCACGCCGGAGGACCGGGTGTTGCAGAAGACTCCGTCGAGCTTCGACGTGTCGGTGTGGGAGTTCTTCTGGCCCCTGATCACCGGTGGGACGCTGGTGTTCGCCAGGCCGGACGGGCACAAGGACCCGGAGTACCTGGCCGGCCTCATCGCCCGCGAGCGGATCACCACCGCGCACTTCGTGCCGTCGATGCTGCGGGCGTTCGTCTCCTCGGGCGGCGACCTGTCGGTGCTGACGCGGGTGATCTGCAGCGGCGAGGCCCTGCCGTGCGATCTGGCGGGCCCGAACGTGCACAACCTCTACGGCCCCACCGAAGCCGCGGTCGACGTCACCTACTGGCCGTGCGCCGACGGCGCGGGCGAGGGCACGGTGCCGATCGGGCGGCCGGTGTGGAACACGCAGGTCCACGTGCTCGACCGGTACCTGCGGCCGGTGCCGCCGGGCGTCACCGGCGAGCTGTACCTGGGCGGCGTCCAGCTTGCCCGCGGCTACCTGAACCGGCTGGGGCTCACGGCTTCCAGGTTCGTGGCCGCGCCGAACGGGGAACGGCTCTACCGGACCGGGGACCTGGTGCGGCACCGCGACGGCGTGCTCGAGTTCCTCGGCCGCGCCGACGACCAGGTCAAGCTGCGGGGGTTCCGGATCGAGCTGGGCGAGGTCGAGGTCGCGCTCACCCGGGCCGGCGCGCGCAGCGCCGTCGCGGTGGTGCGCGACGACCGCCTGATCGCCTACGTCCTCGGCGAAGCCGACGCGAACAGCCTGGCCCGCGAACTGCCCGACCACATGATCCCGTCCGCGATCGTCCAGCTGGACGAGTTCCCGCTGACGCCCAGTGGCAAGCTCGACCGCAAGGCCCTGCCCGCGCCCGACTTCGCCGCGCTGGCGGGCAAGGCCGAGCCCGCGACTGAGCGGGAAGCGTTGCTGTGCAAGCTGTTCGCCGAGGTCCTCGGCCTGGCCGAGGTCGGAGCGCAGGACAGCTTCTTCGCCCTCGGCGGCGACAGCATCGTGTCCGTCCAGCTGGTCAGCCGGGCCCGCAAGGCGGGGTTGACGATCACCCCGCGGCAGGTGTTCGAGCAGCGCACCCCGGCCGGGCTCGCCGCGGTCGCCGGAGCCGCCGTCACGGAGGCCGACGACGGCACCGGCCGCATCGAGCCGACCCCGATCATGCGCTGGAGCGAACGCGGCCTCGCGCAGGCGATGCTCCTGGTCGCCCCCGACGGCCTGACCCGCGACGGCCTGGTCCGGGTGGTGCAGGCGATCCTCGACCGGCACGACGTGCTCCGCGCCCGCTGGGACGGCGCGCTGGTGGTCCCGGCCGAATCCTTCGACGCGGCCGAGATCGTCCGGGATGCCACCGGCGAGCTGGACGCGGAGCTGCGGGCCGCGCGTGAGCGGCTGACCGACGAGCGGATGCTGCAGGTGGTCCGCTTCCCCGACCGGGTGCTGATCGTCGCCGACCACCTCGTCGTGGACGGCGTCTCGTGGCGGATCATCATGGACGACCTCGCCGAGGCCTGGGCAGGCAAGGAACTCGTGCGCACCGGCACGTCGTTCCGGCGCTGGAGCGAACTGCTCGCCGCGCAGGACCGCAGCGCGGAAACCGGACTGTGGCGTGAAATCCTGGACGGCGCCGACCCGGTGCTCGAACCCGGCGGCGAACGGCACGAGACCGGGTTCACCGTGCCGCTGCCCGAGAGCGCCGAACAGGCCGGGGTGCAGGAACTGCTGATCAGCGCGTTCGCCGAGGCGCTCGAAACCTGGCGTGGTCGCGGCGACGCGGTGATCGCGGTCGAGGGGCACGGCCGGGAGGAACAGCTCGGGGCCGACCTGTCGGCCACGGTCGGCTGGTTCACCACGATCTTCCCGCTCCGGCTGCGGCCGGGCACGCGGCTGCGGGACGTGCGTGAGCAGCTGGACAGCCTGCCCGACCACGGCCTCGGCTACGGGCTGCTCCGCCCGCTGGACCTGCCGGAGCCGACGATCGTCGTCAACTACCTCGGCCGCCTGCCGAGCGGGACCGGCGAGCCGTGGTCGGTCGCGCCGGAGGCCCCGATGCTGCGGGTGCCGCCGCGCACCCCGCAGTGGGCGATGGAGGTCAACGCGGTCAGCGTGGACGGGCAGTTGCGCGTCGCGATCACCGGGCCCGCGGTGCCCGAGCTGACCGAGCTGTTCCGCAAGGCGCTGAGCAGCGCGCCGACCGCGGCGGACACCGCGCTGGCGGACGTTTCCGAAGAAGACATCGACGAGTTCGAAGAGGAGCTGGGCACGTGGTGAGTCAGCAGCCGACGGTGGGAGAGCTCCTGCGCGAGGTCACCGACCTGCTGGGGCCCGAGGCGGCGGAGCTGTCCGAGAACGACAGCCTCATCGAGTGGGGCCTCGACTCGATCCAGCTCATGCAGGTCGCGAACAAGTGGCGCAAGCAGGGCATCAAGGTCGGCTTCGCCAAGCTGGCCAAGAACCCGACGCTGGCCGGGTGGCGGGAGATCCTGGCCACCGCGGCCGGGGTCGCGCCCGAGCCCGAGGTGACCGTCGAGGTCGACGAGACCGAGCCGTTCCCGCTCGCGTTGATGCAGCACGCGTACTGGATCGGCCGCGACGAGGAGACCACGCTCGGCTCGGTCGCCGCGCACCTCTACGTCGAGTTCGACGGCCCGGACCTGGACCCGCAACGCCTCGACGTGGCGGTGCGGAAGCTCGTGGCCCGGCACGGGATGCTGCGCGCCGCCTTCCTCGACGACGGCCGCCAGCGGATCCTGCCCGAGCGCGCCCAGCCGTCGCTGCTGGTGCACGACCTGCGTGACCTGGACGAAGAGGCCGAGCAGCGTCGCCTTGCCGACCTGCGGGACGCGTCTTCGCACGCGCGCCTGGACGTGGCGAACGGCGAGGTGTTCAAGATCCAGCTCAGCCGCCGTCCCGGTGACCGGGCGCGGCTGCACGTCGACGTGGACATGCTCGCCGCGGACGCGTTGAGCTACCGCGTGCTGCTGTCGGACCTCGCGCGGTTCTACGACGAGCCGGACGCCGAACTGGAGCCGATCGGCTACAGCTACCCGCGCTACCTGGCCGAACGTGAGGTGACCCGCCAGGCCGAGCAGGAGAAGGCCCGCGAGTGGTGGCAGCGGCGGGTTCCCGAGCTGCCCGGCGCGCCGGACCTGCCGCTGGTGCCGGAGACCGAGCGCGCCGACGCCACCCGCGTCACCCGCCGGCACCACTGGCTGGCGCCGGAGGACCGCAAGCGCCTCGGCGCCCGCGCGCACGAACACGGGCTGACCCCGGCGATGGTCGTCGCGGCCGCGTTCGCGGAGACCCTGTCGTCGTGGAGCGCGCAGCCGCGGTTCCTGATGAACCTGCCGATGTTCGACCGGCAGAGCACCCACCCGGACGTCGACAAGCTGGTCGGCGACTTCACCAGCTCGGTGCTGCTGGAAGTCGATTTCTCGACGGAGGCGTCCTTCGTGGAGCACGCGAAGGCGTTGCAGGACCGGATGCACGCCGACGCCGAGCACGCCGCGTACTCGGGTGTCGAGGTGCTGCGGGACCTGTCCCGGCACCACGGTGAGCAGGTGCTCGCGCCGGTGGTGTTCACCAGTGCGCTCAACCTGGGCGAGCTGTTCGACGCACGCGTGCGGCGCTGCTTCGGCGAGGCGGTGTGGATCATCTCGCAGGGCCCGCAGGTGCTGCTGGACGCGCAGGTCACCGAGGTCAACGAGGGCCTGCTGATCAACTGGGACGTGCGGGAGCACGCGTTCCCGGCCGGGATGATCGACGCGATGTTCGCCGCGTTCCAGGACCTGATCACGCGGCTCGGGCAGCGGGACGACGCGTGGGAGCAGCCGGTCGGCGGCACGTTGCCGCGGGAGCAGGCCGAGGTGCGGGCGCGGGTCAACGCGACGGAGGGGCCGCGCAGCGGGCGGTTGCTGCAGGACGGGTTCTTCGAGCGTGCCGTCGCGCAGCCGGACGCGCCCGCGCTGCTGTGGGGCGCCGATGGCGTGCTCAGCTACGGCGCTTTGCGTGACCGCGCGCTGCGGATCGCGAAGTCGTTGCAGGACAAGGGTGTCGCGCCCGGTGACCTGGTCGGTGTGAGCCTGCCGAAGGGCCCGGACCAGATCGCGGCGGTGCTCGGTGTGCTGGCCGCGGGCGCCGGGTACGTGCCGATCGGTGTCGACCAGCCGGCGGCGCGGGCGGAGCGGATCCGGCGGATCGCCGGGTTCTCGCACGTGCTGACGTCCGCGGAGGAGGCGGCCGAGCCGCTCGCCGAGCCGGTGCGGGTGGACGAGGAGCAGATCGCGTACGTGCTGTTCACGTCCGGTTCGACGGGGGAGCCGAAGGGCGTGGAGGTGCCGCACCGGGCGGCGATGAACACGATCGACGACCTCAACGAGAGGTTCGCGGTGGGTGCCGACGACCGGTGCCTCGCGGTGTCCGCGCTGGACTTCGACCTGTCGGTGTACGACGTCTTCGGCCTGCTGTCCGCGGGCGGCGCGGTCGTGCTGGTCGAGGAGGGCGACCGCAAGGAGGCGCGGCAGTGGGTCGAGCTGGCCGCCTCGCGCCGCGTCACGCTGGTCAACTGCGTGCCTGCGTTGCTGGACATGCTGTTGTCCGCGGCCCGGCCGGGGGAGTTGAGCGGGTTGCGGACGGTGCTGCTGGGCGGTGACTGGGTGGGCACGGACCTGCCCGGCCGGGTGGCGGAGCAGGCGCCGCGGTGCCGGTTCGCCGGGCTCGGCGGCACCACGGAGACGGCGATCCATTCGACGGTGTGCGAGGTGCACGGGGTGCCGTCGTCGTGGCGTTCGGTGCCGTACGGGACGCCGCTGCGCAACGTCGTGTGCCGCGTGGTGGACGTGCGTGGCCGGGACTGCCCGGACTGGGTCGCCGGGGAGCTGTGGATCGGCGGCGACGGGGTCGCCCACGGGTATCGGGCGGATCCGGAGCGGACCGCGGACCGGTTCGTGGAGCACGAGGGCCGCCGCTGGTACCGCACCGGCGATTTGGCGCGGTACTGGCCGGACGGCACGCTGGAGTTCCTGGGGCGCCGGGACTTCCAGGTGAAGGTGCGCGGTGTGCGGATCGAGCTGGGCGAGGTCGAGGCGGCGCTGGCCGAGTTCCCCGGGGTGCACCGGGGCGTCGCGGGCGTGGCCGGCAACCAGCTCGTGGCCGCCGTCGGGGGTGCGGTGGACGGCGACGAGGTCCGGGAGTTCGTCCAGACGTTGTTGCCGCCGCACATGGTCCCGGCGCGCGTGGTGGTGCTGGACGCCCTGCCGCTGACGGCGAACGGCAAGGTGGACCGCCGCGCGGTGGCGGTGCACTGGCAGGCGTCGGCGGACAGTTATGTCGCGCCGGAGACTCCGTTGGAGCAGGTGCTGGCCAAGGTGTGGGCCGAGGTGCTCGGAGTGGAACGCGTCGGCCGCGACGACCCGTTCTTCGCGCTCGGCGGAGACTCCGTGCTGGCGACGATGATCGTCGGCCGCCTGCGGGAGGCGCTGGACACGTCGGAAGTGACGGTGCGGACGCTGTTCTCGGCGCTGACGGTGGGCGCGATGGCGGCGCGCCTGGTGGCCGACCAGTCGGTGCCCGGGCGGCTGGAGCAGGTGGCGGAGATTTACCTGGAGGTGGACGCACTCTCCGAGGAGGACTTGAACGCGCAGTTGTGATTCGGGCCTGGGCGGCTGGCCGCACGACGTGAGCCGGCAACGCAAAGCACCCACCCGGCCGTCCAGCCCTCCCCCGCTCCCCGATCCACAGCCCAGTTCTGCGGCCGACCAGGGGTTGTCAAGGTACTCTTTCCAGCCTTGACAACCCCTGCTCGGCCGTAGAAACAATGAAAAATCGGGGCGCGCCGACATCCGGGCGTAGCGAAGCGAAGCCCGGCGCCCTAGACACCCGCGTAGCGGCAACAAAAAGGAGCCCTCCCGAAGAGGGAGGGCTCCTTCAGGCCAAAATCAACCCAGCTTCGCCAACCCGGGCTTCAACTTCTCCAGAACCCAAGGAATGTCCAGCACGGTAGGAGCACGCAGCGCCGAGATCGTCTCCATGTCCACCACCAGGTAGTTGCCTGCCTTGATGGGGGCCACCAGCTGGTTGCTCTCGAACGCCGTCCGGTAGTCGGGCGAGGTGTAGGCGACGATCACCAGGTCCGCGGCGAGCTTGTCGTACTGCTCGGGGGTCAGCGAGCCGGTCGGGCTGCCCGCGTCGGTCTGCGCGGCGTCCGTCACCGTCGGGCTCAGCTTCAGGCCGAGCGACTCCACGAGCTGCACCGCGAAGTCCTTCTGCGACACCAGCGTGAACATCTTGCCCGCGGTGTTGCCGACGGACGCGGTGAACGTCTTGCCTGCCGCGTTCGGGTACTGCGCCTTCAGCTGGTCGATCGCGCCCTGGGTGCTCGTCTCGACCTGCTTGGCGTCGGCGGTCTTGCCGAGCGCCTGCGCGACCACGTTGAGGTGTTCCTGCCAGCTCTGCGAACCCCACTCGGTCGCGTAGCCCACCGTCGGCGCGATCCGGGACAGGTTCGCGTACTCCTCTTCGAGACCGTAGTCCGCGGTCGCCAGGATCAGGTCCGGCGCGAGCGCCCCGACCTGCTCGGCGTTGACACCGCTCGCCGCGTTGACGATCTGCGTCTTGGCCGGGTCGACCCTGCCCTGCAGCCAGGACGGCACACCGTCCATCCCGGACTTGTTGAAGAACGCGACCGGCGTGACACCGAGCGCGACGGCCGCGTCGAGGTCGTCGGTCGACGTGCCGATCACGACGACGCGCTGCGGCGCCTTCTCGATCGTCGTGGTGCCGAACTTGTGCGTGATGCTCACCGGGAAGGCCGACGCGTCGGCGCTCGCTGAGGACGCCGACTGCGTCGACGAATCCTGCACATTGCCACACGCCACGAGCCCGAGGCCGAGCACACCCGCGACCGAAGCGGCCACGAGTGAGCGGAGTCCGGGCAGGCGAACCCTGCGAGACATGGCAACACCCTTTCGAAGGAACTGCGACAAATTGCGCCAAGTCAAGCAAGGCTAACCTAAGGAATCAACCCCGCAGTGTGCGACGCGGATCACCCCCGAACGCCGTTCACCCAGCTAGACGCAGGTCCCAGCCCTCCGGCAGCCCCCGAACCTTGGCCACTTCGTGATCTGCCTCGACGTGCACGGTCAGCTCACCGAGCCGCAGGTCCGACAACCGCACCCGCCCCCACTGCCCCGGCAGGTGCGGGCGGACCACCAGCCGCTGCTGCGGCACGTGTGGTTCGAGCCCGAGGAACGACCGCACCAGCAGCAACGGCGCCGCGCTCGCCCAGGCCTGCGGCGAACACGACGTCGGGTACGGGATCGGCGGGCTGAACTCCGACCGCGAGAACCCGCAGAACAGCTCGGGCAGCCGCCCGCCGAACGAAGCCGCCGCGTCGAGCAGCCCGGTCGCCAGCCGCTGCGCCAGGTCCACCGCGCCCGGCAGGTGCGCGTACCGCAGCAGCCCGGCCACCGCGATCGCCGTGTCGTGCGGCCACACCGAGCCGTTGTGGTAGCTCATCGGGTTGTACGCGCCCATCGCCGAGGACAGCGTCCGCAGCCCGTAGCCGCTGTCCATCTCCGGGCGGCTGAGCCGCTCGATCAGCACCGCGGCGTGCTCGTCGGTCGCGATGCCGGACCACAGGCAGTGCGCGGTGTTGCTGGTCAGCGCGTCCAGCGGCTGCTTGCGCCCGTCCAGCGCGACCGCGTACCAGCCCTGCTCCGGCAGCCAGAACGCCTCGGCGAACCGCTCCCGCAACCGCTCGGCCCGCTCCCGGCAGCGCGCCGAGGTGGCCGGGTCGTTGAACGCGTCGGCCAGTTCGGCGCGCGCCAGCCAGGCCGCGTAGGCGTAGCCCTGCACCTCGCACAACGCGATCGGCGTGGTCGCCAGCCGCCCGGCCGCGTCGTTGATGCCGTCGAAGCTGTCCTTCCAGCCCTGGTTGAGCAGGCCCCGGTCGGTCGCGCGCCGGTACTCGACGAACCCGTCGCCGTCGCGGTCGCCGTAGCGCTCCAGCCACTCCAGCGCCGCGTCGGCGGCCGGGAGCAGTGCTCGCACCGCCGTCTCGCCCGCGCCCCAGCGCCAGCACTCGGCCAGCAGCATGACGAACAGCGGCGACGCGTCCACCGTGCCGTAGTAGTGGCTGCCGCCGAGCACCTGGTCGCTGTCCGGCCCGAGCCGCAGCTCGTGCAGGATCCGGCCGGGTTCCTCCTCGGTCAGCGGGTCGACGCGCTTGCCCTGCAGCTCCGCCAGCGTCTCCAGCGTGCCCAGCGCGAGACCGACGTCCAGTGGCAGCGCCATCCACGCGGTGAGCAGGCTGTCCCGGCCGAACAACGTCATGAACCAGGGCGCGCCCGCCGCGACGAACGGCCGTCCGTCCTGGCTGCTGTCGTGGATCTGCAACGCCCCGAGGTCGCTTTCGGTGCGCTGCAGCACCTGCGTGAGCACCGGGTCGTCGGCCGCGATCATCGTGCTCACGTCGCGCCACGCGCGGATCTTGCGCGCCGGGCCGCTCGCCTCGACCTCCTCGCCGCGGTCGAACTGCGGCCGCACCCGCCGGTTCCCGACGGTCGGCTGCACCACGATCTCGGTCGACCACTCGCCGCGGGCGGGCACGACGACCCGCCAGTTCAGCACACCGGGCGCGGCCAGCGGGTCCGCGGTGGCGCTCACCGACAGGCCGCGCGAGCCGTCGGTCCGGTCGCGCAGCAACAGTTCCGAGCCGGCCACGGTGGCGTCCGCCCCACCGTGCGCGGGGCGGCCCTCCTTGACCGCGAACAGGTCCGAGAAGTCCGCGTCGACGTGCAGGGTCAGCGTCGCGACGGTGTTCTCCCGCCCCAGGTTCCGCAGTGTGATCGTCTCCCGCAGGCCGTCGCCGACCAGCCGCTCCCGCACCAGCAGCAGCGTGCTGTCGGCCTGGCCCGGCTTGGGGTTGCGGCGCAGCACGAACTGCGCCGCGAAGGCCTCGGGCGAGATGACCGACAGCGGGTGCGGCGACTGCCCGTCCAGCCGCAGCTCCCACCGCGAGATCAGCCGCGCGTCCCGGAAGAACAGGCCGTGCGAGGTGCCCGGCTGGATGTCGCCGTTCGTGCCGGACAGGCAGAACGTGCTGCCTTCGACGAGCGTGACCGTGCCGCCCGCGCTGGTCACGGGCACCGGCTCGCCCGCGTTGAACGCCTCCGGCGTCATGGCCGTCCTCCGGATGGCTGCAGGGTGGGGCCGTCGTTGTCCATCTGGTCGTAGGCGCGGTCGAGCGCCGAGTCGAGGGCGGCGTAGTCGCGCCGCAGCCTGCTGACCTCGACCGCCCGCCGGTACGCGGCCTCGTAACCGGCGCCCAGCCCGCCGACGTCGAAGTGCTCGGCGACGTGCGCGCGGCACTTGGCCGGGTCGAGGTGGCGGACGTCGTGCAGGGCCTGCACCAGGTCGGCCGGGTCGTCGCGCACCAGGCCGGTGACGCCGTCCACGACCACCTCCGGCACCGCGCCGGACCGCAGCGCCACCACCGGCGTGCCGCACGCCATCGCCTCGATCATGACCATCCCGAACGGCTCCTCCCACTGGATGGGGAAGATCAGGCAGCGGGCCTTGGCGAGCAGCTCACGCTTCGCGGTCGCGTCGGCGACGCCGAACACGTGGTCGTTGTCGGTCAGGCGCGGCCGGACCTCCCGCTCGAAGTACTCCTTCTCGATCGGCTCGGCGCACTTTCCGGCCAGGACCAGCCGCAGCCCGGCCCGGTGCGCGACCTCCAGCGCCAGGTGCGGCGCCTTGTCCGGGTGGAACCGGCCGAGGAACAACGTGTAGTCGTCCTTTTCGGACTCGAACGGCCAGTCGGCCAGCCGCAGTGCGTTGTGGACGGTGCCGATCCAGTTCAGGCCGGGCGCCAGCTCGCGCTGCCGGTCGCTGATCGCCACCAGGTGCACGTCGTCGCCCAGTTCGGTGTAGTAGCGCGCCATGTCCTCGCCGACCGGGCCGTGTACGGTCACCACGGTCGGCACACCGTAGGCGGGGGCGTTGAGCGGGCCGGCCAGCGAGTGGTCGTGCACCACGTCGACGCCCTCGGTCGCCGCGAGCCGCTGCACGGCCCGGCGCGCGGCGATGGCGTGCATGACCTCCGGGTAGGGCTCGCCGAGCAGCTCCGGCACGGTGCGGTCCCACACCGGGACGAACCGCGCCTTCGTGCCGGGACGCCCCGCGCCGATCAGGGTGACGTGGTGCCCGCGGTCGACGAGGGCGTCCGCGAGGTCGGCCACCACCGCCTCCACCCCGCCGTAGGCCTTCGGAGGAACGTCGAAGTAGGGCGGGACGACCATCGCCACGCGGAGCGGGCGGTCGGGATCGTTCCGTCGCACGGCGGCGTGCGAAACAGATCGGGCTTTCCACGCGGGGCGGTGCGCGCTGCTCAAGCTGCCTCCTCGGACCGTCTATGCAATTAGCACTCTCCTCCTAAGAGTGCTAATACAGCGGTGATCGCCTCGGCAAGCTCCGGGCGGGGGAGATCTGTGTCACATAGTGATCCGCCGTGCCGCCACGACGCCCGCGAGGCCGAGTGCCGCGGTGCCGGCGAAGACCGCGAGGAACGCCGCCGGTGCCGCGCCTTCGGCGGCGATGAGCGCGCCGCCGAGTCCACTCGCGACAGCGGTGGCGAGGGTCTGCGCCAGCTGGAGCGCCGCGCTGACCGAGCCCTGCTGCCCGTCCGCGGCGCGGCCGAGGGTTTCGGTGGTGGCGGCGTTGAACGCCACACCCATGCCTGCCCCACCGATCACCCAGCCGAGCACCGCGACCAGCCCGGGGCCGACGAGCACGCCGTAGGCCAGCACCGCCACCCCGGCCACCAGGACCGCGAAACCCAGAGCCACCGCCACCCGCCGGTTGCGGTCCCACTTCGCCTGCGCCGCCGATCCGGCCACCCAGCTCAGCGCCCCGGCCGACAGCCCCAGCCCGGCCTCGAACGCGCTCACGTGCCGCAGTTCGGTCAGCCCCAGCGGCAGGAACGCCTCGGTGCCGAAGTACACCGCGCACAGCAGGAACCGCACGACCACCCCGGCCGGCACCCCGCGCCGGACGACGAGCGTCCCGGCCGGGGTGACCTGCCGCAGCGCCAGCACGGCGAGGACGAACCCGGCGGCGGCGAGCGGAACCAGCACCGCGACCGTGTGGAGTTCCAGTGCGGCCAACAGGATCGCGGTGCCTGCGGCGAGCGCGACGCTGCTGACGAGCGGCCGCCACCGAGAGGACTCCGAGGTTGTGGCGGCCGGCCGTGCCAGTCCGGGGAGCGTGCACCAAGCCGCGACCCCGGTGAGCGGGATCATGGCGAGGAACACCCACCGCCAGCCTGCCGAGCTCGCCACCGCCGCCGCGACGACCGGCCCGACCAGCGACGGGATCGTCCAGGCCGAGGACAGCAGGGCGAACATGCGCGCGCGCAACCGTTCGGGGTAGACCAGCCCGATCAGCGCGTAGGCCATCGCCATCACCGCGCCGACCCCGAGGCCCTGCGTGAACCGGCCGAGCAGGAACAGCGGCCACGACGGGGCGAGGCCGGCCAGCGCGCTGCCCAGTGCGAACGCGACCAGCCCGGCGGCCAGCGGACGGGCCGCTCCACCCCGGTCGGCGGCGTGACCGGCGAGGACGGTGCCGACGATGTTGGCGAGCATCAGCGCGGCCAGCGCCCAGCCGTAGGAGCCGAGGCCGCCGAGCAGGCGGGAGATGTCCGGGAGGATGGTCGCCACCCCGAGGGATTCGAGCGCGACCAGTCCGACGGTGAGCACGATGCCGACGGTGCGGGCCCGGTAGCGGGCCGAGAGCACACCCTCGGCAGCCGAGGAGAGGGTCATGACGGCGATTATGTTCCGTACCGGAACGAAATGGAAGTGCTAGGGTGACGGCTGTGACGAGCACTCGGGCCGGACGGCCACGCGACGAGCGCATCGACGGAGCCGTCCGCGAAGTGACGGTGGACCTGCTGAACGAGGTGGGCTACGCGGCGCTCACCCTGGAGGCGGTGGCGAGCAGGGCGGGCACGAGCAAACCCGCGCTACGCCGCCGCTGGCGGGGACGGCAACACTTGGTCGTCGACGCGCTGGTGGCCACGGTCGGCGCGGTGCCCACGCCGGACACCGGGTGCACCCGCTGCGATCTGATCGCGGGGATCGGGACGCTCAGCGAGGCCTTCACCACCAGGATCGGACGGCGCGTGCTGCCCGCGCTGGTCGCCGACCTCGCCGACGATCCGGAACTCGCCGAGGTGTTCCTGCGCGACTACTTCCACACGCGACGGACGTCCACCGCAGAGGCGCTGCGCCGGGGCATCGAGCGCGGCGACCTCGACCCGGACCTCGACTTCGACCTCGTGCTCGACATGCTCGCCTCGACCACCTACTACCGGGTCCTCTTCGGACACCTGCCGGTCACCGATCTCCTGGCGGAGCAGGTGGTCGACGTGGTGCTGACCGGCGTCGCCGCGCCGGGGTGGCGCGGCTGCGGTCACCGGCCGGGGTCGCCGGGGCGGACCAGGCCGGACTCGTAGGCGATGTGCACCAGCTGGGCGCGGTCGCGCGCGTCCAGTTTGGACAGCAGGCGGCTCACGTAGGTTCGGGTGGTGGCCGGGCTCAGGAACAGCCGCCCGGCGATCTCGTCGTTGGACCGGCCCGCGGCGACCTCGGCGAGCAGTTCCCGTTCCCGCTCGGTCAGGCGCGCCAGCCGCGCCGGGTCGGTGCGGTGCCCGTGCGCCACCGCCGCCATCACGCGCCGGGTGACCGACGGCGACAGCAGCGCGTCACCGGCGGCGACCGTCCGCACCGCGGCCCGCAGGTCGTCCGGTTCGGTGTTCTTCAGCAGGAACCCCGAGGCGCCGGCGCGGATCGCGTCCAGGATGTGCTCGTCGGTGTCGAAGGTGGTCAGCACGACGACCCGCACGGCGCGCAACCGCGGGTCGGCGACGATGCGCCGCGTGGCCTCGATGCCGTCCACGCCGGGCATGCGGATGTCCATCAGCACGATGTCCGGCCGCGCGGTGAGCGCGAGCGTCACCGCTTCCGCGCCGTCGGCGGCCTCGCCCACGACGGTGATGTCGTCGGCGCGGGCGAGCAGCGCGGACAGGCCGGCCCGCATCAGGTGCTGGTCGTCGGCGAGCGCGACGCGGATCATCGCCGCTCCACCGGCAGGCTCGCGTCGATCCGGAAACCCGCGCCAGGGCGGGACTCCAGCGTCACCGAACCGCCGAGCAGCTCGGCCCGGTCCCGCATGCCGTCCAGACCGCGGCCACCACGGGCAGGCAGTTCGGCGCCGGCGCCGTCGTCGCAGACCTGGATCCGCAGCCGGCCCGGTTCGTAGCGCAGCCGCACCTCCGCCTTGCTCGCCCGGGCGTGACGGAGGCAGTTGGTCAGCGCCTCCTGCACGATCCGGTACGCCGTGGTGTCCACGGCAGCGGGCAACGCGACCGGTTCACCCTCGGTCGACACGGTCACCTCCAGACCACTTCGGACGGTGGCGGTCACCAGCGCGTCGAGGTGGCGCAGGCTGCCTGCCGGGGCGCGGCCGGTGTCGTCGGTCAGCAGGCCGAGCGTGGTCCGCAGGTCGTGGGCGGCTCCGTCGGCGGCCAGCCGGAGGGTCGCCAGCGCGGACCGGGCCGCGTCCGGGTCGTCGTCGAGGGCCTCGGCGGCGACACTGGCCTGCACCGACACCACCGCCAGCGTGTGCCCGACGGCGTCGTGCAGGTCCCGCGCGATGCGCAGGCGTTCCTCCTCGACCCGCCGCCTGGCCTCCCACTCCCGTTCCACGGCGGCCTGCCGCGCGGTGCGGCGTTGCTCGGCGCGCAACGCCCCCAGCGCGATCGCGCTCAGCATCAGCCCCACCGTCGAGGCGAGCTCGAACCCGAGCAGGTAGTCCGGGTCCTCCCCCTGCCGCAACCGGAAGAACGTGCTGACCAGCACCAACCCCGCCGCCGTCACCGCCGCGACGCGTGCCCGGCCGGCCTCGGCCGCGGAGAACAGGGCGGCCGCGACGGGCAGCGCGAGCCCGACCGGCGGGTAGCCGGCCGCGTGGTAGGCGAGCAGCCCGGCCGCGGTCGCGGCCAGCGCCAGCACCGGGAAGCGGCGGCGCACGAGCATCAGCGCGCCGAGGCACACCGCGAACAGATACGCCACCGGGTCGGGGGCCCGTGCGCCGCCGAGGTTTATCGCGATGGCGACGGCCACCACGGTGGAGGTCGCGACCCCCAGAGCGGCGTCGGCGAGCACCCGCTTTCGCTCGCTCACGTCCCGAGAATAGCCAGGTCCGGGCCCGCGCACAGTCGCCGGATGTTGACTGTGCGATCGCCTGCGGACGGACGACGGGTGGCGCGGACCTGCCTAGTTTCGGCTCGCATGAGAACCCTGGGTGTCGCCATCCTCGGCCTGTTCGCGGGCCTCGCGGTGGGCTTTCTGGTCTTCAGCGAACTCGTCGGACGGCTGGCCGCGCGGGACGGCCAGGTCGACGCGCCCTGGACGTTCGTGATCGGGTTCGGGCCGCAACTGCTCGCCGTCGCGGGCGCCGTCGCCGCCGTGTTGATCGACCAGCGGAGGCGGAACCGGTGAACCTGTCCCGGCGTGACCTGTTCCGTGTCACCGCGGCCGGCCTGCTCGTGGCGGGCTGTTCGAGCGGCGGCGCGAACACCGAGACCGAGTCCAGCGCGGGCACCCTGTTGCGCAGCGCGGCGAAACTGCCCGAGCCGTTCACCGTGCCGCTGCCGGTGCCGCCGGTGCTGCGGCCGGTCCGCCCCGGCCACTACGAGATCACCCAGCGCGCCGCCGAGGTGGAGATCCTGCCCGGGCTGCGCACGACGGTCTGGGGGTACGACGGGATCTTCCCCGGCCCCACGATCGAATCCCGCCGCGGCGAGACCACCGTCGTCCGGCACCGCAACGAGCTCGGCGTGCCGGTGGTGGTGCACCTGCACGGCGGCCGCACCCCGCCCGAGCACGACGGCTACCCGCTCGACCTGGTCGCGCCCGGCGCCGCCCGGGAGTACGTCTATCCGCTGGACCAGCCCGCGGCCACGCTCTGGTACCACGACCACCGGGCCGACTTCACCGGCCCGCAGGTCTACCGCGGGCTCGCCGGGTTCCACCTGGTGCGTGACGACGAGGAGGACGCGCTGCCCCTGCCGCGCGGCGAGCGCGAGGTGCCGTTGATGATCACCGACCGGTCGTTCGCCGCGGACGGCTCGTTCGCCTACCCGTCGATCGACCCGTCACTGCTCCGGCAGCCGGGCGTGACCAGCGACTTCGTCAGTGGCGTGCTCGGCGACTGCATCCTGGTCAACGGCGCGCTGTGGCCGGTGATGGAGGTCGAGGCCGCGCGTTACCGGTTCCGGATCCTCAACGCCTCCAACGCCCGCCGCTACCGGCTCGCGCTGGACCCGCCGGGGCCCGGGTTCACACAGATCGGCGGCGACCAGGGGCTGCTGGCCGCGCCGGTCCGGCACGAGCGGCTGCAGATCGCGCAGGCCGAACGGTACGACGTGGTGATCGATTTCTCGGCGTATTCGCCCGGCCAGGAGGTGACGCTGGTGAACCGGCTCGGCGACGGCGGCACAGCGCGGGTGATGCGGTTCGTGGTGACCCGCCGGGCGCGCGACGACAGCGCCATCCCGGACCGGTTGGCCGACGTACGGCCGCTGTCCCGCTCGGATGCCGTGGCGGAACGCGAGTTCACGTTCCGCCGCGGCGGGGCCGAGCACCACGGGATGACACTGTGGACGGTCAACGGGATGCCGTTCAGCGCGGACGGCGTCGTGGCCGAGCCGGCACTGGGCACGGTGGAGCTGTGGCGGTTGCGGGCGCAGAACGTGCCGCACCCGATCCACATCCACCTCGCGCCGTTCCAGGTGCCGGGCACGGCGCACGGCTGGAAGGACACGGTCGACCTGGGCAACGGCGACCAGGCCGAGGTGCTCGTCCGGTTCGAGGGTTATCGCGGGAAGTACGTCCTGCACTGCCACAACCTCGAACACGAGGACATGATGATGATGGCGAACTTCGTGGTCCGGTGAATGGGCTGGTGCGGTGACTCACTCCTCGCCGTCGAACTCGAAGGCCTCTTCCAGCATCTCGCCCATGATCATGCCGCCGACGACACCGGCCGCCGCGCCGGCCACCATGCCGCCGACGCCCATGCCGCGGCCGTGACCGTGGTGGCCGTGGTGGCCCGGGTGGTGGCCGCCGAAGGCCGGGTTGCCGAACGCGGAGTGCCCGCCGCGCTGGGCGGCTTCGGTCAGCCACTGCCCGATGAGCGCGGCCCAGTCGGCGTTCTCCGCGTCCTGGTGCGACAGCTGGAAGCGGCCGAACGAGTCGCCGCCGGCCTGCATGAAGCGCCCCCGCCGGTCAGCTTCGAGCACGACGGCGAGGTCGTGCGGCCCGGCGACGAAGGTCAGCTCGACCTCGTTGATCCGCCCGGCGAACTCGGCCGGCGGGAAGAACTCGAGCTCCTGGTAGAAGCCCAGCTCCTGGCGCACGCCGTAGAGGCGGCCCGCTTCCACGTCGGCGTTGCGGAACCGGAACCCGAGCTGCCCGAACGCGTCGAGCACCCGGTCCTGGGAGGGCAGCGGGTGCACGTGGACCGGGTCGAGGTCACCCTTGTCGGGCGCGCCCGAGATCACCAGCTCGGTCCGCACGCCCACGGCCATGCCGTGCAGAAGCGAGTCACCGACCGCGGTGATGGGCGTCTCCCACGGCAGGCGCAGCTCGAACGGCACGGTGACGAGCTGACCGGACGGCACCCGAACGCCCTGCTGCACGAGCTGGCGGTGGAACTCCCCGGTGGCCGCGGACTCGTGCCCGCCGTGCTCGATCTCGACCCGCGTGACCAGCGACAGGACGACCTGGTCGATGGCCGCGTCGGCGCTGCCGCCCTGGATCCGGACCTGCCCCGTGACCACCTGACCGGGCGCCGAGTGGCCCGAGTCGAGCACGGTGTCGACCGACGGCCCACCGACGCCGAAGGCGCTGAGCATCCGTTTGAACATGGACAGTTCCTCCTGGGGATCCGGACAAAACAGGCTCAAGATCGAGACTACCGGCAGCAAAACCCCGCTCACCACCAGGAACCCGGCAACGAAAGCCAGTCACCCCACGAGTCGCACCGCGCACCCGCCGGAGCGTCGTCCGGCAGCGTCCGGAAACTCACCGCGCGAAGCCGTCCGTCACCCCGCGAGTCGCACCGCGCACCCGCCGGAGCGTTATCCGGCAGCGTCCGGAAACTCACCGCGCGAAGCCATCCGTCACCCGACGAGTCGCACCGCCCGCCCGCCCGAGCGTCGTCCGGCAGCGCCCGGAAACCCACCGCGCGAAGCCACCCGTCACCCCATGAGTCGCACCGCGCACCCGCGCGAGCGTCATCCGGCAGCGCCCGGAAACCCACCGCGCGAAGCCACCCGTCACCCCCACCCAACAGCCACCCGGCAACCCCACGCACCAACCCCTCCGAGCCACCCCCCTCCCGCAACCCGATCCCCAGCCAAATCGGTTGCCGAGCCACCGGGTCAAGCCACGCTTTCCCGGCTTGACGCGGTGTCTCGGCAACCGAACACTGAAAGATCGGGTTCGGAAGGGGCAGATCCGGGCGTAGCGAAGCGAAGCCGGCGCTTCCAGCCGCGCGCAGCGCAGATACGCGCGTAGCGCCTACGAACCCAAGTAGCGCCTACGAACCCAAGTACCGCAAAACAGCCAGCACCCGCCGGCTGTACCCGGAGGTATGACTCAACCGCAGCTTGTCGAAGATCGCGTTCACGTGCTTCTCCACCGCGGACTGCGACACGTACAGCTCGGCCGCGATGCCGGCGTTCGTGTGCCCCTCGGCCATCTTCGCCAGCACCTCGCGTTCCCGGGCGGTCAGCGTCGCGAGCGGGTCGGCGTGCGTGGTGCGCGCCAGCAGCCGCCGGACGACCTCGGGGTCGAACGCCGCCCCGCCGGACCCGACCCGCTCCAGCGCGTCGAGGAACTCGCCGACCTGCATCACCCGGTCCTTGAGCAGGTACCCGACCCGCCCGCCGTCGTCGGTGATCAGTTCCGTCGCGTACCGCTTCTCCACGTACTGTGACAGCACCAGCACCCCGACGTCCGGCCAGCGCCGCCGGATCTCCAGCGCCGCCCGCAGGCCCTCGTCGGTGTGGTCGGGCGGCATCCGGATGTCCGTCACCACCACGTCCGGCTGCTCCCGGGACACCTCGTCGAGCAGCTCCGTCGCGTTGCCGACCGCGGCGAGCACCTCGTGGCCCTCCTCGGCGAGCAGCCGGATCAGGCCTTCCCGCAGCAACGTCGAATCCTCGGCCAGGATCACGCGCACGGCAGCTCCGCCCGCACGACCGTCGGCCCGCCGGCCGGACTGTCCACAGTGAACACGCCATCGGCCGCGCCGACCCGCCTGGCCAGGCCGGACAGCCCGTTGCCCGCGACCCGAGCGCCGCCGACGCCGTCGTCGGTGATCGTCACGCCGACCATCCTGCCCGTCCGCGCCACCGCGATCTCGATGCGGCTCGCCGCCGCGTGCTTGATCGCGTTCGTCACCGCCTCCGACGCCACGAAGTACGCCACCGTCTCGGTCGCCGGATCCAACCGCTCCTCCAGCGTGTACGAGAGCGCGACCGGCAGGCTCGACCGCTCGGCCAGCGCCTCCAGCGCCGTGCCCAGGCCGCCTTCGTCCAGCGCGATCGGGTACACGCGCCACGCCACGTCCCGCAGTTCCTGCAGCGCCAGCTGCGTCTCCTCGTGCGCCTGCCGCAGCAGCGCCTCCGCCCGCTCCGGGTCCTTCGCGCGGCGGGCGCGGCCGAGCAGCATGCCCAGCGACACGATCCGCTGCTGCACCCCGTCGTGGATGTCGCGTTCGATCCGCCGCCGCTCGTCGTTCACCGCCTCGACGACCTCGGCGCGGCTGTGGGTGAGCGCGTCGACCCGCCGCTGCAACCGTTCCTGCTTGGTGGGACCGAAGAAGTGGTGCGCCAGCGTGCGTTCCAGCGCGCCGACCCCGATGAGCCCCTGCACCGCGAGGAACACCAGCAACGCGCCCATCAGCAGCAGCCCGGGCACGTCGTACCAGTCCTGGTCGTCGCCGAGCGGCTGCCCGCTCACCAGCCGCCACACCGTGATCACGGCCGTCGCCAGGCCGAGCCCGATCAACGCGAAGACCCCCGCGCCGAGGCCGCCCGCGACGCTGCGGGACGCCAGGTACCGCAGCGCCCGCGAGTCGCGGTAGTCGTCCGAGGTGGGGTAGTCGAGGTACCGCCGAAGCCGCGACCGTTCCCGCTCGGCGAACCAGCGCGTGGCCCGGAACACGGCGGGGCGCGCGGCGGGCACGGCGAGGGCGAGGGTCGCCAAGACGACGAAGGCCACCTCGGCGAACGCGCTCAGCGCGCCGAGCGCCAGCCCCGCCGTCACCCGCATCGCGCGGCGCAGGTCCACTGTGGGCACAACCCGAGGTTAGCGGGGTTCCGGCAGGCCGGTACTGAGGTTTTCCGCAGGATGATCGGGTGCCGCGCCCCATGTTTGGACGCCGCCCGAAAACCTAGCTTCGAAGTATGGATCTCCAACTCGCACAGGCCGAACCGCTCGGGGGACTCGCCGGCTGGGCCGTCTCGCTCATGGAATCGCTCGGCGGACCGGGTGCGGCCATCATCGTCGGCCTGGACAACCTCTTCCCGCCCATCCCGAGCGAGCTGGTGCTGCCGCTCGCCGGGTTCTCCGCGGGCCAGGGCACGTTCAGCCTGCTCGAAGCGCTGGCCTGGACCACCTTCGGCTCGGTGGCCGGCGCCGTCGTCGTCTACTGGCTGGGCGCGCTGCTCGGCCGCGACCGGACCCGCGCGCTGCTGCTGCGCATCCCGCTGGTCAAGGCCTCCGACTTCGACCGCACCGAGGCGTGGTTCGCCAAGCACGGCACGAAGGCGGTGTTCTTCGGCCGGATGGTGCCGATCTTCCGCAGCCTGATCTCCCTGCCCGCCGGGATCGAGCGGATGCCGTTCGGCCGGTTCCTCGTGCTCACCACGCTGGGCAGCCTGATCTGGAACACGATCTTCGTCGTCGCCGGCTACCTGCTCGGCGCGAACTGGCACGTGGTGGACCGCTACGCCGGCTTCTTCCAGTACGCGGTGATCGGCGCCGTCGCGATCGCGCTCGCCGTGTTCGTCATCACCCGGCTGCGTGACCGCGTCCGGACGTGAACACGGAGCCGCCCTCCCTGGGGGCAGGGGAGGGCGGCTCCGCTCGGGGGCGTCAGGCGGCCTGGGCCACGGGGGTGGTGGCCGGCGCCAGCGCCAGGTCGAGGACCTCACGGACGTTCGACACCGGGTGCACGTCGAGCTGGGCCAGCACGTCCGCGGGGACGTCGTCGAGGTCCGGCTCGTTGCGCTGCGGGATGATCACGGTCTTGATCCCGGCCCGGTGCGCGGCCAGCAGCTTCTGCTTGACCCCGCCGATCGGCAGGACGCGGCCGGTCAGCGACACCTCGCCGGTCATCGCCACGTCGGACCGCACCACGCGGCCGGACAGCAGCGACGCCAGCGCCGTGGTCATCGTGATCCCGGCGCTCGGCCCGTCCTTCGGCACCGCGCCCGCTGGGACGTGGACGTGCACGCCCCGGTCCTTCAGGTCGCCGACCGGGAGTTCCAGCTCGGCGCCGCGGGACCGCAGGTAGGACAGCGCGATCTGCACCGACTCCTTCATCACGTCACCCAGCTGCCCGGTGACCGTGAGCCCGGAGCTGCCCGACTCGGGATCGGCCAGCGACGCCTCGATGTAGAGGACGTCCCCGCCCGCGCCCGTGACGGCCAGGCCGGTCGCCACGCCCGGGGTCGCGGTCCGCTGCGTCGACGCGGGCAGCGCCGACTCCGGCAGGTGCCGCGGACGTCCGAGGTAGCCCTCCAGGTCCGCGGCGTCGACGGTCACCGGCAGCGTCGCCTCGTCCAGCGCGACCCTGGTCGCGATCTTGCGCAGCACCTTCGCGATGGTCCGGTTCGCGTTGCGCACGCCCGCCTCGCGGGTGTACTCGGCGGCGATCCGGCTCAGCGCCGCGTCGGTGAACCGCACGTCGTCCCGGCCCAGGCCGGCCCGCTCCAGCTCACGCGGCAGCAGGTGGTCGCGGCCGATGACGACCTTCTCGTGCTCGGTGTAGCCGTCCAGCGTCACCAGCTCCATCCGGTCCAGCAGCGGGCCGGGGATGGTCTCCAGCGCGTTGGCCGTGGCGAGGAACACCACGTCCGACAGGTCCAGCTCCACCTCGAGGTAGTGGTCGCGGAACGTGTGGTTCTGCTCGGGGTCGAGGACCTCCAGCAGCGCCGCGGTCGGGTCGCCGCGGTAGTCGGCGCCCACCTTGTCCACCTCGTCCAGCAGCACGACCGGGTTCATCGAGCCGGCCTCCTTGATGGCGCGGACGATGCGGCCGGGCAGCGCGCCGACGTAGGTGCGCCGGTGGCCGCGGATCTCCGCCTCGTCCCGGACACCGCCGAGCGCGACGCGGACGAACTTCCGGCCCATCGCCTTCGCGACCGACTCGCCGAGCGAGGTCTTGCCCACACCGGGAGGGCCGACCAGCGCCAGCACGGCTCCGGAGTGACGGCCGCCCACCTGCCCCTGGCCGGTCTCGGCGCGACGGGCGCGCACGGCCAGGTACTCGATGATGCGTTCCTTCACGTCGTCCAGGCCCGCGTGGTCGGCGTCGAGCACCGCTCGCGCGGCCGCGATGTCGTGGACGTCGGTGGTTCGATCGTTCCAGGGGATTTCCAGGACGGTGTCCAGCCAGGTGCGGATCCAGCCGCCCTCCGGCGAGGCGTCGGAGGTGCGCTCCAGCTTGTCCACCTCGGCCAGCGCGGCCGTGCGGACGTGCTCGGGCAGGTCGGCCTGCTCCACGCGGGCGCGGTAGTCGTCCTGGTCGGCGGTGCCGTCGAGCTCACCGAGCTCCTTGCGGATCGCCTCCAGCTGGCGGCGCAGCAGGAACTCCTTCTGCTGCTTCTCCATGCCCTCGGCGACGTCCTTGCGGATGGTGTCGGTCACCTCGAGCTCGGCCAGGTACTCCCGGCTCCACTCCAGCGCCTTCTCCAGCCGCGCCGCGACGTCGAGCGTGGCCAGCAGCTCCAGCTTCTGGTCGGTGCTCAGGAACGGCGAGTTGCCCGCGAGGTCGGCGACCGCGGACGGGTCGTCGACCTGCTGCACCGCGTCGATCATCTGCCAGCCGCCGCGCTGCTGGAGGATCGAGATCACGACGGTCTTGTACTCGGCGGCCAGCGCGCGCGCCTGCTCGCCGACGACTTCGGCGACCGGCTCGGCGTACACCCACCGGGCGGCGCCGGGGCCGTCGCCGTTCTCGCCGACGCGGGCGCGCCGGGTGGCGCGCAGCAGGACGGCGGCCTTGCCACCGGGGATCCGGCCGACGCGCTCGATGGTCGCGACGGCGCCCAGCTCGGCGTACTCCCCGTGCACCCGTGGGACGATCAGGACCTCGGCCTGCGTGGACGGCAGCGACCGAATGCCCGGGAAGGACGAGCTCGGCACTCGTGACGTTCCGCTCTGCGCGGAGTCGACCGCGGCGCGAGTTTCGGCGTCGTCGAGCTCGAGCGGGACGATCATGCCGGGCAGCACGACGTCGTCGTCGAGGGGCAGTACGGGGAGGAGCCTGGTGTCGGTCATCTTGTTGCTCCCTACCTGGTTGAGTCTGCCTAGCTCAACTTTCTGGCGGCCGGGTTTGTTTCCGCAGGTAGTTCGCTTGGAGCGGACGGCTTCCGGGAATAAACCGGGGCACGTCCGGCAGCGGTTCCAGGTGCCGGGACTGAGATGATCGTCGCATTGCCGGGAACGTTTTCCCGGGTGTAACCGGGGAAACCACGCTCAGTCATCGCTTCCGGTAATCCCGATCTCGATTGAATCGCGATCAATGCGGAGGAGTGCAGCGCGACGGCTCGCGGGGAACTCGTCGTAGCCGGGCGTGACGCTTAACGCCGACTACCGGGAGCGATCGCCGGAAAGATCTCGCTCACCCGTAAGTCTCCGCTGGTCACCGTAGTTGGCACGTTGTTAACTATGGGGTGATGTCATGGCGGCCGGAAAGAGGCTGAAGTACGCCCTCCGGGGTACAGTGATCCCCTCATTCGCACCGAGATCACCGTCTCGTGCGCGAGTGGGTGCAGGCGTGCGCGCTGGGGCGAATGGGTGGAAGGAGGTTGCATGCCGGACTCCGATGGCAGGCCCGACGGCCCCATCCCGGCGGCAGCCGCCGGTTCTGGTGGTGCCGAGGCGCGGGCGGACGAGCGCCGCTTCCGGGTCTACACGCTGACCGTGTTCTCCGTCGGCGTGCTGACCGCCGCCGCCGTGTCGCTGTGGCTGCCGTTCCACGGCTCGGCGAAGCTGTGGTGGATCGGCCCGGTGCTGGCCCTGTCGTTCCTGCTCGCCGAGCAGCTCGGCATCAACGTCGACGTCCGGTCCGGCATCTCCTGGACCATCTCGTTCACCGAGATCCCGCTGGTCATCGGCTTCTTCGTGGCGCCGTTCGAAGTGGTGCTCGCGGCGCACCTGGTCGCCGGGATCAGCACGCTCGTGGTCCGCCGCGTCTCCGGGCGCGTGCTCTACAACGCAGGCGCGTTCCTGCTGGAGATCACCAGCGCGTTCGCCGTGGCCGGCCTGGTCGAGCGGATCATGGGCACCACCGAGATGACGTGGCCTGCCGCCCTCGCCGGCACCCTGACCGCGCCGCTGACCAGCACGCTGCTGGCGCTGGCCGCCGTCCGGGTGCTGCGCCGCCGGATGCGGATCGGCACCGCGCTGCGGCTCACCGGCCGCATCCTGGTCGTCGGGTTCGTCAACGCCTCGGTCGGCCTGAGCGGCTACCTGGTGATCGCCGGCACGGCCAACGCGTGGCCGCTGGTGCTCGCCGTCTTCGCCGGGCTGTCCGCGCTCTACTGGGCCTACTCCGACCTGCTGCGCGAGCAGCGGGACATGGAAGCGCTCTCCGACGTCAGCCTGATGGTCGCGCGCTCCGGCCAGCAGGCCGCCGCGCGCCCGGCCAGCGGCGCCGACGACCTCGCGGCAGGCGTGAACGTCAGCGAGTGGGAGACCATCGCCGAGCGGATCAAGGACCAGCTCTCCGCGGGCCGCGTGGTGCTGCGGCTGCGCCTGGAGCCGACCGCGGACATGCGCGCGGTCGTCGCGGGGGAGCCGATGCCGTCGGCCGAACTGCCCGCCGACGACCCGATGCTGCGGCTGCCCGGCTCGCACGTGCGGCACTTCCGCATCACCGAGGCCAACAGCGACATCGCGGGCGGACTGCTCAACCGCGGCGCGCAGGAGGCGCTGGTGGTGCCGCTGCGCAGCGCGAACCAGTTGCTCGGCGTGGTCGAGGCGCACGACCGGCTGTCCCGCTGGCGCGGCTTCGGCAAGTACGACGTCCAGCTGCTCGGCACCATGGCCAGCCACCTGGCGACCGCGCTGGACAACCGCCGCCTGCTCGCCACCCTGCGCCACGACGCCTACCACGACCCGCTCACCGGCCTGCTGAACCGGCCCGGCTTCCGGCAGGTCGCGCGCGAGCCGCTGGCCGAGCACAGCGCCTCCGCCGACGCCGCGGTGCTGCGCATCGACCTGGACGTGTTCTCCGCGGTCAGCGACGCGCTCGGCTACGCGTGGGCGGACCGGATGGTGGTCGCCGCCGGGCGCCGCCTGCGTGACGCGCTCGGCCCGGACGTGCCGCTGGCCCGCCTGGAGGGCGCGTCGTTCGCAGCGCTGCTCACCGGCGTGCGCGGCCAGGGGGTGCACGAAGCGGCCGAGCGGCTGCGCTCGCAGCTGTCCGTGCCGTACCCGGTCGACCGGCTGACGGTCGAGGCGAACGCGATGGTCGGCTACGCCTCCACGGCCGACGACGACACCCTCGACCCGGGCGACGTGGACGCGCTGCTGCAGCGGGCCGACGTCGCCGTGCGGGCCACCCGCGGCGGCGAGGAGGTTCGCGGGTACGTGCCCAGCATGGGCCAGATCTTCCTGCGCCGGTTCCAGATGGTCACCCAGTTCCGGCAGGCCATCGAGGAGGGCCAGGTCAGCGTCCACTACCAGCCGAAGGTGTCGCTGCCGAGCAAGCAGGTCCTCGGCGTGGAGGCGCTGGTGCGCTGGCAGCACCCCGAGTTCGGCCGGCTCGACCCGGACGAGTTCGTGCCCGCGGTCGAGGCCGCCGGCCTGGTCGGCGTGCTGACCGGCTTCGTGCTGGAGCAGTCGCTGATCCGGGTCCGCAAGTGGATGGACGAGGGGCTGCGGATCTCCGTCGCGGTCAACCTGTCCGTGCGCAACCTGGCCGACGAGGACTTCCCGGCGAAGGTCGTGGAGGCGCTGCGGAAGTTCGACGTGCCGCCCGAGCTGCTCACGTTCGAGCTGACCGAGTCCGGCGTGATGGCCGATCCGCAGAAGGCGCTGCCGATCCTGCGCGAACTGCACGCGCACGGCATCGTGCTGGCGGTCGACGACTTCGGCACCGGCTACTCGTCGCTGGCTTACCTGCGGCAGCTGCCGGTGGACGAGGTCAAGATCGACAAGAGCTTCGTCCTCGGCATGGGCACGGACCTCGGCGACCTGGCGGTCGTCCGGTCGATCGTCGAGCTCGGCCACTCGCTGGGCCTCGCGGTCGTCGCGGAGGGCGTCGAGGAGGACGTCGCGCGGGACCAGCTGGAGGCGATGGGCTGCGACGTCGCCCAGGGCTACCTGATCTCCCGCCCGCTGGCCGAGGACCGCCTGGAGGCCTGGTTGCAGGCCCGGACGGCCCGGTCGGTGGGGCGCAAGATGGAGACGGTGCTGACGCTCCTGACGTAAAAGGGACCCCCCTGCGCGACCCCTCCGGCGGACGATGTAATCTCTTCGAGGCTTCAACGTTCAGACGTTGGAACTCGCCCCAATAGCTCAGTCGGCAGAGCGTCTCCATGGTAAGGAGAAGGTCTACGGTTCGATTCCGTATTGGGGCTCGGTGGTCAGCAGGCCGCTCCGCTTCGGCGGGGGAGCCTGAAGGCCGGTCAAGGCGGTGTAGCTCAGTCGGTAGAGCAAGCGGCTCATAATCGCTGTGTCGCCGGTTCAAGTCCGGCCACCGCTACGCGGATGGGCGAGCTATGCTCACAGACTGCGTGAGCCGAGTCCGCTTCGCCATTGCACCGGGGGTCGGACCCCCGGACCCCCGCCAGGGGGCTAGCCCCCTGGACCCCCACGCCGGGCGACTTGAGATCTTAAGTCGCCTTTGTGGGGGGTTCGTTGTGTAGAGAAAGGCTTTGCTGTGGCTGCCACCGACGTGCGACCGAAGATCACGCTGGCGTGCGAGGTCTGCAAGCACCGCAACTACATCACCAAGAAGAACCGGCGCAACGACCCGGATCGCCTGGAGATGAAGAAGTTCTGCCCGAACTGCGGTACGCACCGGGTTCACAAGGAAACCCGCTGACGCCAGCACCCCAGGTTTCGACGAAGGCCGCTCCGGTTCGCCGGAGCGGCCTTCGTGCTTTCCGGGGCCCGGCCAGGTAGAGCCCGCCGGACAGCATCACGGCGCCGAAGATCGCGTGCCCCAGCGCCGTCGGCCCGGCGGCAGCGCCGGGTCGGCCAGCTCGACCTCGCGCCGCTCGCGGGTCCTCGACCGGGCTGCTGCGCCAGGTCCGGATCACCGGCGAAGCGGGACTGCGG
Source organism: Amycolatopsis sp. NPDC006125 (assembly GCF_040614195.1). NCBI lineage: Bacteria > Bacillati > Actinomycetota > Actinomycetes > Pseudonocardiales > Pseudonocardiaceae > Amycolatopsis > Amycolatopsis sp. NPDC006125. Next base: position 20,687 of record NZ_JBEXTZ010000036.1, on the reverse strand, counting down.
TCCCTCCGCGAGGAGGTCAGCCGCTGTCCCCTGCCCGACGGCGCGGGGCCGTCACGCACCGGCAACCCGACGGCGCTGTCCACGCTCGCCGGGTGGGTAGGCTGCTCGGGTGCCTTTGGACCCCTCGTTCGTCGGGCGGACGTACCCGCCGGACTCAACCTACGAAGTCGGCCGCGAGAAGATCCGCGAGTTCGCCGCCGCGATCGGCGACGCCAACCCGCTCTACACGGACCCGGAGGCGGCCCGCGCGACCGGCTACCCGGACGTCATCGCGCCGCCCACTTTCCTCACGGTGATCAACCTCGACGCGATCAACGCCATCGCGAACGACCCGGAGCTGGGGCTGGACTACAGCCGGATGGTGCACGGCGACCAGGCCTTCAGCTACACGCGCCCGGTGCACGCCGGCGACCGGCTCCGCATCACCACGACGGTCGAGGACATCATGGCCAGGGCTGGCAACGACTTCCTGACCGTGCGCGGCGAGGTCGTCGACGCCGACGGTCAGCTCGTGTGCACGACGCGCGCGCAGCTCGTCGTGCGGGGAGAGGGGGCCTGATGGCGTACGAGAAGGGCACCGAGCTGCCGCCGCTGCAGGTGCACGTCACACGCGACCAGCTGGTCCGGTACGCGGGCGCGTCGCTGGACTTCAACCCGATCCACTGGAACGAGCGGTTCGCCAAGGAGGTCGGGCTCCCGGACGTGATCGCGCACGGGATGCTGACGATGGCGCTGGGCGGCCGGCTCGTCACGGACTGGCTCGGCGACCCGGGCAAGCTGGTCGAGTACAGCGTCCGCTTCACCAGGCCCGTCGTGGTCTCGCCAGAGGGCGCGGACGTCGAGTTCACCGGCAAGGTCGCGGAGGTCCGCGAGGACGGCACCGCCCGCGTGGACATCACGGCCAAGTTCGACGGCAAGACGGTGCTCGGGAAGGCCCAGGCCGTCGTCCGCTGACGTGCATCCCAAACTGGTACCGTAGTGGTATGACGAAGCAGATCGCCGTTCGTCTCCCCGACGACCTGGTGTCCTTCATCGACCACGTGGTGGAGGAGGGCGGCGCCGCGAGCCGTGCCGAGCTGGTGTTCCGCGCCTTGGAGCGGGAGCGCCGGCGCCTGCTCGCGGAGCGCGACATCGCCCTGCTGACGGGCGGCGTGCCGGACGATCTCGCCGGGATCGAGGAGCACGCCGCCCCGCTGGACGACCTGGACTGATGCGCCCGATCCACCTCGCCCGGCTCGACAAGGTCCGGCCGGTGCTGGTGCTGACCCGCGAGCTGGTCCGCCCGCACCTGACCCGCGTCACGATCGCCCCCGTGACGAGCACGATCCGCGGCCTGTCCACCGAGGTGCGGGTCGGCAGCCGCAACGGCTTGGACCACGAAAGCGTCGTCAGCTGCGACAACATCCAGACGATCCGCAAGTCGGCGCTGGGCAAGCAGATCGGCCGCCTGATGCCCGACCAGGAGCGCGAACTGACGGAAGCGATCCGCCTGGCCTTCGACCTCGACTGAGGCCCGCAGCGCGGCGCCTGAACACGGTAGCTGGGTGGTCATCCCGTCGCCTGCCACCGGAACGATCACTTTGAGCCAGGCCCAAGGTGAGACGAGGCACCGCTAGGTCATCCCGGAGCCTGCCCGTCCGGCGAGGACAATCTTTTGATCTTTGAAGCCGCACTCAGGCACACGAGCCGCCGCAGCCGCGTCAATCCACCAGATCCAGCACCACGTCCGCCATCCCACGCTCCCCGACCGCGTTGGGATGCAGCTCCATCGCCGGCGAGGACGGCACCACGTCCTCGACCCACTTGACCCGCGCCTTGGCGCACATGTCCTTCCCCTTGGACGGCGTCGCCGTGTCCGCGTACCCGGCCTGGCCCGCCTTCGCCTCCGCGGCCAGCATCGAGTTCAGCCGGGCGAGCGAGGTCCGCAGGTAGGCCACGTCCTCGGGCCCGATGGGCAGGAACGGCCAGCACCCGTTGCCGTCCGGCAGCGCCGTCGGGTAGCCCACCACGATCACCTGCGCCCGCGGCGCCCGCTCGTGGATCGCGGCCAGCGCGGCCCGCACCTTCGGCGCCGTCGCCTCGATCCGCTCCGCCAGCTGGTCCCGCCCGCCCGCGGTCAGCCGCGGCTTGCACAGCGAGACCGTGCGGTTCGTCGTGAGGCAGTCGCGGGCGAGGCTCACCAGCCCGATGTCGTTGCCGCCGATCCCGAGCGTCACCAGCGTCGTGTCCGGGGTGACCGCGTCCAGCTGCGGCGGGTTCACCCCGTCCGGCGTGGTCTGCGGCTCCGACAGGTGCTGCGTCGTCGCCCCGCCGCAGCTCACGTCGGCGAACGACACCGGCCGCAGCTCGGCGGCGACGAGGTGCGGGTAGTTGTTGTCCGACCGCCCGCAGCCCGGCGGCGTGCCGGCCGGCGCTCCCGTCCGCGGCGCCGACGTGTAGGAGTCGCCCAGCGCGACGTACCGGCCGGTGCCGGGGCCGATCACCGAACCAGGGGGCTTCGGTGGCGCGGTGGACTCGCCGCGGTCGCTGCGCCAGTACACGACACCGGCGATCGCCGCCCCGACGAGCGCGGCCACCACCACCCCGATCAGCACCTTCTTCCCCACCCGCTACGGCTACCCCGAAAACGCCGAAGCGCCACTTCCGGCATGCGGAAGTGGCGCTTCGGTTGACTCGATCGGGTTACTTCGCCTCGGACAGCAGGGCGGCGATCCGCTCCACGCCCTCCACGAGGTCCGACTCGGCCAGCGCGTAGGAGAACCGGAAGTAGCCCGGCGTGCCGAACGCCTCGCCCGGCACCGCGGCCACGTCGGCCTCGCGCAGCATCAGGTCGGCCAGCTCCAGCGTGTCGGCCGGCTTCTCGCCGCGGATCTCCTTGCCGAGGAGCTCCTTGAACGACGGGTACGCGTAGAACGCGCCCTCCGGGGTCGGGCAGGTGACGCCCGGGATGTCCGACAGCAGCGAGACGATCTTCTTGCGGCGGGCGTCGAACGCGGCGCGCATCTCGGCGACCACGTCCAGCGGCCCCGCGACGGCGGCCAGCGCGGCCCGCTGTGCGACGTTCGACACGTTGCCGCACAGGTGCGACTGGTAGCTCGTCGCGGCCTTGATCACGTCCTTGGGGCCGGCGATCCAGCCGACGCGCCAGCCGGTCATCGAGTAGGTCTTGGCGACGCCGTTGAGCACCAGGGTCCGGTCGGCCAGCTCGGGCACCACGACCGGCATCGAGTGGTTCTGCACGCCGTCGTAGGTCAGGTGCTCGTAGATCTCGTCGGTGATCACCCAGATGCCGTGCTCGAGGGCCCACTTGCCGATGGCCTCGATCTGCTCGCGGCTGTAGACCGCGCCGGTCGGGTTGGACGGCGAGTTGAACAGCAGCACCTTGGTGCGGTCGGTGCGCGCGGCCTCCAGCTGCTCGACGGTGACCCGGTATCCGGTCGACTCGTCGGCCGTGACCTGCACCGGCACACCACCGGCGAGCTTGATCGACTCGGGGTAGGTGGTCCAGTACGGCGCGAGCAGCAGGACCTCGTCGCCCGGGTCGCACAGCGTGGCGAAGGCGGAGTAGACGGCCTGCTTGCCGCCGTTGGTGACCAGGACCTGGCTGGGCTCGATGGCGAAGCCGGTGTCGCGCAGGGTCTTCGCCGCGATGGCCTCCTTCAGCTCGGGCAGGCCGCCGGCCGCGGTGTAACCGTGGTTGGCCCGGTCGTGGACGGCCTTCGCGGCCGCATCCACGACGTAGTCGGGGGTGGGGAAGTCCGGCTGCCCCGCACCGAAGCCGATCACCGGGCGGCCCTGCGCCTTCAGCTCCTTCGCCTTCGCGTCCACGGCGAGGGTGGCCGACGGCGTGATGCCGGCGATCCGGGCCGAAATGCGGGAGCTGGCGGTGACGGTTGCGGGTGCGCTCATGGCCTTCATGTTCGCACGTCGCGTGTGTCGAGGAGCACGCGGGAGCCGTTCTGCGCCCCTCGGTTGCGGGCCCCTTCCGGGCTTGCCGTAGACTTCCGAACTTGGAACGTCCGGCGCCTGACCCCGCAGGGCATGCGGGGAGGGTCAAGGGCGTCCAGCGAGCGGCTGGATTGCTCGAAGGGGTGTAGCTCAATTGGCAGAGCAGCGGTCTCCAAAACCGCAGGTTGCAGGTTCAAGTCCTGTCACCCCTGCGTCGATGTAGGTGCCTTAGCGGAGGAGTGGTCGTGAGCGACAACGACGCCGGCGGCAAGGGCCAGGAGCAGGAGCCCAAGCGGGCTGCGCGTCCGGTCACGGCTGCGGCGCGGCGCGAACGTCGCGCCTCCGCGCGCCCTGCCGGCAAGGCGGCCAAGGACGGCGACAAGGCGCGTCCGTCGGGCAAGGCTTCGGCCGCTAGCCCGGTCACCGACGGCAAGGCCAAGGCGGGCGAGGTCAAGAAGGGTCGCGCGACCCCGAAGCGGACCCGCAAGGACAAGAAGCCGTCGCTGTTCGCGAGGCTGGTGCGGTTCATCCGCGAGGTGTGGGCCGAGCTGCGCAAGGTCATCTGGCCGACGCGCAAGCAGATGGTCACCTACACCACGGTCGTGCTGGTCTTCGTGGCCTTCATGGTCGCGCTGGTCTCGTTGCTGGACTTCGCGTTCCGCAAGGGCGTGTTCTGGCTGTTCGGCTGAGCGCGTCCCGCGGGCCGGCACGGACACGACAAGCGATCAAGTGAGAGGACGGAACGTGACCTCCGAGAACGGCGTCGCAGCCGGCGACGAGTACGACGAGCCGGTCGAGGCGGTGGCTGAGGACGAGGCCGTCGAGTCCGACCAGGACGCCGACGGCGCGGTCGCCGAACTCGACGCCGAGCCGGAAGAGGCCGCGGCCGACGACGAGCAGGCGGGCGACGAGGTGGCCGAGCCGGCCGCCGAGGCCGCGCCCGCCGAGGACGACGACGAGGACCCGGTCGAGAAGCTGCGCAAGGAGCTGCGCTCGCTCCCGGGCGACTGGTACGTCGTGCACTCCTACGCCGGGTACGAGAACAAGGTCAAGAACAACCTCGAGACCCGTACCCAGACGCTGGACGTCGAGGACTACATCTTCCAGATCGAGGTCCCGACCGAAGAGGTCACGCAGATCAAGAACGGCCAGCGCAAGGTCGTGCAGCAGAAGGTGCTGCCCGGCTACATCCTGGTCCGGATGGAGCTGAACGACGCCTCGTGGAGCGCGGTGCGCAACACGCCGGGTGTCACCGGGTTCGTCGGCGCGACCTCGAAGCCGTCGCCGCTGAGCATCGACGACGTGCTGAAGTTCCTGGCCCCGAAGGTCGAAAAGCCCGCCCCGGCGAAGGCCAAGGGCGAGGCCGCCTCGGCGGAGGCCGCGCTGGGCGCGCCCGCGGTCGAGGTCGACTTCGAGGTGGGCGAGTCGGTCACCGTCATGGACGGCCCGTTCGCGACGCTGCCCGCGACGATCAGCGAGGTCAACGCGGACGCGCAGAAGTTGAAGGTCCTGGTTTCGATCTTCGGCCGCGAGACGCCGGTCGAGCTGTCGTTCAACCAGGTCTCCAAGATCTGACGACCCAGTACACTGGATCGTTGGCCCTCGCGCGCAGGCAGGCGCGCGGGGTACTCGGTACTGAATAGGAACTAGGAATGCCACCCAAGAAGAAGAAGCTTGCAGCGATCATCAAGCTGCAGATTCAGGCGGGTGCCGCGAACCCGGCTCCGCCGGTCGGCCCCGCGCTGGGTCAGCACGGCGTCAACATCATGGAGTTCTGCAAGGCCTACAACGCCGCGACCGAGTCGCAGCGCGGCAACGTGGTGCCGGTCGAGATCTCCGTGTACGAAGACCGGTCGTTCGACTTCAAGCTGAAGACGCCGCCGGCCGCTCGGCTGCTGCTGAAGGCCGCGGGCATCGACAAGGGCTCGGCCGAGCCGCACAAGACCAAGGTCGCCAAGGTGACCTGGGACCAGGTGCGCGAGATCGCCGAGACCAAGAAGTCGGACCTGAACGCCAACGACATCGAGCAGGCGGCGAAGATCATCGCCGGCACCGCCCGGTCGATGGGCATCACGGTCGAATAAGTCCCCCGGGACTGCAGTGGGAGAGCCAGGCGCTGGCTCGTACCACAACTGATCCACTTTCTAGCTAAGGACAGACATGGCAAAGCGCAGCAAGGCTTACCGCCAGACGGCTGAGCAGATCGACCGCGAGCGGCTCTACGCCCCGCTCGAGGCCGTCAAGCTGGCGAAGGAGCTCTCCAAGTCCAAGATGGACGAGACGGTCGAGGTCGCGATGCGCCTCGGCGTCGACCCCCGCAAGGCCGACCAGATGGTCCGCGGCACCGTGAACCTGCCGCACGGTACCGGTAAGACCGTCCGCGTCATCGCGTTCGCCGTCGGCGACAAGGCCGCGCAGGCCGAGGCCGCCGGTGCCGACGCCGTCGGCAGCGACGACCTGATCGAGCGAATCCAGGGTGGCTGGCTCGACTTCGACGCCGCTGTCGCGACGCCGGACCAGATGGCGAAGGTCGGGCGCATCGCCCGCATCCTGGGCCCGCGTGGCCTGATGCCGAACCCGAAGAGCGGCACCGTGACGCCCGACGTGGCGAAGGCGGTCACCGAGATCAAGGGCGGCAAGATCGACTTCCGCGTCGACAAGCAGGCCAACCTGCACCTGGTGATCGGCAAGTCGTCGTTCGACGTCGAGAAGCTGGTGGAGAACTACGCCGCCGCGCTGGACGAGATCCTGCGGGCGAAGCCGTCCGCCGCGAAGGGCCGTTACATCAAGAAGGTGGTCGTCTCGACCACCATGGGGCGCGGCATCCCGGTCGACCCCGCCCGGACGCGCAACCTCCTCGCCGAGGACGCGACCGTCTGACGGTAGTTTCGAGAGAAGGGCCCCGGCGCTGCTGCGCCGGGGCCCTTCTTCTATCGGCTGGTAGGAGTGACCGCCGTGCTCGGCGCGGGGCACACCGTGGGGCCTGGCTCGTGGCCCACGACGAGCCACTGGTTGGTGTTGACCTCCCTGACGACGAAGACGCCGAGCGCGGGGCCGCCGGTGATCTCGTATTCGCAGGAGTCGATGCGCACCTCGGTGGCTCCCTGGGGAGGGGCGCCACCGAACGGCAGTGAACTGGCCCAGCTGATCCGGTTCGTCACCTGCTTGTAGATCTCGGCCGACGCCTGCTCACAGGTCGCGTACCCGAGGTCGTTCGCGAACTTCTGACGCACCTCCGGTGCGATCAGGCCGCAGGCGCGGTCCGGCAGGTTCTGACCGATCTGCTGGTAGATCTGGCGAGCCGCTTCGTACGGGTTGGCCGAGTAGAGCACGTTGGTGTGGTACGTGCCACCGCCGGTCTGGGCGGCGGGTAGATCCGGATCGTCCTCGGGGAAGAAGTGGTTGTACGCCAGCTTGCCGGCCACGATCAGGACGATCAGGAACAGCAGTGCGGACAGCAGCTTCCCCGCCAGCCGTTTCGCCCACTTCGGTGCCCTGATCTTCGGGCCGGGCTGGGGGAGAGGCTGGAGCTGGCCGTACGGCGGTGGCGGAACGGGCGGTCCACCGTGCCCAGGCTGTGTGGGCGGGCCGTACCCGGGCGCACTCTGCACCGGCGCGTGCGGGGCCGGGACGTTCTGCACCGGCGCGTTCTGCGTCGGCACCAGGTCTCCGTTGCTCTGCCGCTGCGCCTCGGTGTAGCGGAGGAAGTCCTGGAACTGCTGGAACTGCTGGAACTGCCGCAGCTGCTCCGGATCGAGCTGCGGCTGGGCCGGTTCCACGGCCGAGCCACCCGCCGGCGGCTCGCCGCTGGGGTCCCGGGAAGGCTCGTCGGGCTGTTGGCCTGGTCGCTGCTCCACCACGCGCCCATGATGCCTGCCACCGGGTGGCCGAGTCATCACGGACCGCGTAACCAGGGGGCCGGCAAGCCGCCCGCGCCGGCCAGGTACTATGGACGACGGTTCTACCGAAGACCGCTGGTTCTTCACGCCGTCAGGCGCGAAGCGAAGTGCCCCGGAACAAGGAGGGGCGGCCCGCGCAGGAAGAACGAGGCCGCACACCCCTGGTGTGCCACACGCCCCGTGCTTGCTGCGCGTGGGCGTTTTCTTCTTCCCGGGACTCCTCGCACAAGGCGGTCAAACCAGCCAAGAGAGGAGGCGACCCATGGCGAAGCCGGACAAGGTGGCGGCCGTCGCCGAGATCGCGGACCACTTCCGCAGCAGCTCGGCCACCGTCATCACCCAGTACAACGGCCTCTCCGTGTCCCAGCTCAGCGAGCTGCGCCGCGCTCTCGGCACCAGTGCCAAGTACCGGGTTGCGAAGAACACCCTCGTGCAGCGGGCCGCGGAAGAGGCCGGCATCGAGGGTCTCCAGGATCTCTTCGTCGGCCCGACCGCGATCGCCTTCGTGCAGGGTGAGCCGGTCGACGCCGCGAAGGCCCTGAAGAACTTCGCCAAGGACAACGCCGCCCTGGTCATCAAGGGCGGCTACATGGACGGCCGCCCGCTGTCCGTCGACGAGGTCAACCAGATCGCCGACCTCGACAGCCGCGAGGTTCTCCTCGCCAAGGCGGCAGGCGCGTTCAAGGCCAAGCTGTCCCAGGCCGCGGCTCTGTTCCAGGCCCCGGCGTCCCAGGTCGCCCGCCTCGCGCAGGCCCTCGCGGACAAGCAGCAGGGCGACGAGGCACCCGCCGAGAGCTGAAGTAACCACCCACCCCGTACCACCCGTTAGGAAAGGAACGCCATCATGGCGAAGCTGAGCACCGACGAACTGCTCGACGCGTTCAAGGAGCTGACCCTGCTGGAGCTCTCGGACTTCGTGAAGAAGTTCGAGGAGACCTTCGACGTCACCGCCGCCGCGCCGGTCGCCGTCGCGGCCGCCGCCCCGGGTGCCGCCGCTGCCGGTGCCCCGGCCGAGGAGGAGAAGGACGAGTTCGACGTCATCCTCGAGGGTGCCGGCGACAAGAAGATCCAGGTCATCAAGGTCGTCCGCGAGGTCGTCTCCGGCCTGGGCCTGAAGGAGGCCAAGGAGCTCGTCGAGGGCGCCCCGAAGCCGCTCCTGGAGAAGGTCGACAAGGACGCCGCCAACGCGGCCAAGGAGAAGCTCGAGGCTGCCGGCGCCAAGGTCAGCGTCAAGTAGTCGCGAATTCCGCATCTCGAAAAAGGCGGGTCACCCGGTGGGTGGCCCGCCTTTTTCTCTTCACCTGGATTGTGGCTTGAAAAACTCATGAGTAACCTGCTCGGGACTTGACTCGTTGCACCTTGTTGACGCCGGGCAGGCGTGTGCCAGGGTGTTGATCCACGGCGTCGGAGCTGCGGGAGGTTCGATGGGTGCCGAGGTGGTCATCGAGGGTCTGACCAAGTCCTTCGGGCGGCAGACCATTTGGCGGGACGTGACCTTGACACTGCCTCCGGGTGAGGTGTCGGTCATGCTGGGCCCGTCGGGCACCGGAAAGTCGGTGTTCCTGAAGTCCATGATCGGGCTGCTCAAGCCCGACCGGGGCAGCTGCATGATCAACGGTGTCGACATCGTGCGGTGCAGCGAGCACAAGCTGTACGAAACGCGAAAATTGTTCGGAGTGCTGTTCCAGGACGGCGCGCTGTTCGGTTCCATGAACCTCTACGACAACGTCGCGTTCCCGCTCCGCGAGCACACCAAGAAATCCGAGACCGAGATCCGCCGGATCGTCCTGGAAAAGCTCGAGATGACCGGTCTGGCCGGCGCCGAGAAGAAGCTGCCCGGCGAGATTTCCGGCGGTATGCGCAAGCGCGCCGGCCTGGCCCGCGCCCTGGTGCTGGACCCGGAGATCATCCTGGTCGACGAGCCGGACTCCGGTCTGGACCCGGTCCGCACCACCTACATCTCGCAGCTGTTCATCGACGTGAACGCGCAGATCGACGCGACGTTCCTGATCGTCACGCACAACATCAACCTGGCCCGCACGGTGCCGGACAACCTGGGCATGCTGTTCCGCAAGGAGCTGGTCATGTTCGGGCCCCGCGAGGTGCTGCTGACCAGCGAGGAGCCGGTCGTCAAGCAGTTCCTCAACGGCCGCATGGACGGCCCGATCGGCATGTCCGAGGAGAAGGACACCGCCCAGATGGCCGCCGAGCGCGCCATGTTCGAGGCCGGTCACCACGCGGGCGGTGTCGAGGACGTCACCGGCATCCCGGCGCAGATGCAGCCGACCCCGGGCGTGCCGACCCGGCAGGGCGCGATCCGCCGCAAGGACCGGGTCATGAAGATCCTGCACACGCTGCCGCCCGCCGCGCAGGAGGGGATCATCGAGTCCCTGTCCCCGGAGGAGCGGCGCCACTACGGCGTCACGCCGCGCCGCGCGGTGCACACCGGCAGCCGCCACGCCGCCCCCACCATGCCGCTGCCGACGCACCACCAGGGGCAGCTCTCCGACGAGGAAATCGCGCGCATGCCGCAGTCCGGGTGGCCCAGCAGAACCGAGACCACCGACCGGTTGCGTGGCCCGGGGGCCGGTGAGGCATGAGCTCGACGGCCTCCTCGGCCAAGGTTCCCGGGATCGGAATGCTGCGTGAGACCGGGAAGCTGTTCGCCCTCGGGCTGGACATCATCCGCGGGTTCTTCCAGCGGCCGTTCCAGTTGCGGGAGTTCATCCAGCAGTCGTGGTTCATCGCGAGCGTCACGATCCTGCCTACGGCCCTCGTCGCGATCCCGTTCGGCGCGGTCATCTCGCTGCAGTTCGGGTCCCTCGCGCGCCAGCTCGGCGCGCAGTCCTACACCGGCGCCGGCAGCGTGCTCGCCACCGTGCAGCAGGCCGCCCCGCTGGTGACCGCGCTGCTCGTCGCGGGCGCGGGCGGCAGCGCGATCTGCGCGGACATCGGCGCGCGCACCATCCGCGAGGAGATCGACGCGATGGAGGTGCTCGGCGTCTCCGCGGTGCAGCGCCTGATCGTGCCGCGCGTGCTCGCGTCGATGCTCGTCGCGCTGCTGCTCAACGGCATGGTCAGCGTCATCGGCGTGCTCGGCGGCTACTTCTTCAACGTGGTGCTGCAGGGCGGCACTCCGGGCGCGTACCTGGCGAGCTTCTCGGCGCTGGCCCAGCTGCCCGACCTGTGGGTCGGCGAGATCAAGGCGCTCATCTTCGGCTTCATCGCCGCCGTGGTCGCCGCCTACCGCGGGCTGAACCCCGCGGGCGGCCCGAAGGGCGTGGGTGACGCGGTGAACCAGTCCGTCGTCATCACGTTCCTGCTGCTCTTCGTCGTGAACTTCGTGATCACGCTCATCTACCTGCAGATCGTCCCCGGAAAGCTGAGCTGATCATGGCGAACATCGGTCAGACGGCGAAGCGGATCGCCCACCGTCCACTGGAGATCCTGGACAACTTCGGCGACCAGATGTCGTTCTACATCCGGGCGCTGGCGTGGACGCCACGCACGATCCGCCGCTACACCAAGGAAGTGCTGCGGCTGCTGGCCGAGGTCAGCTTCGGCTCGGGCTCGCTGGCGGTCATCGGCGGCACGGTCGGCGTGATGATCGGCCTCACCCTGTTCACCGGTGTCCTGGTCGGCCTCCAGGGCTACTCGGCCCTGAACTCGATCGGCACGTCGGCGTTCACCGGCTTCCTGACGGCGTTCTTCAACACCCGCGAGATCGCCCCGCTGGTCGCGGGCCTCGCGTTGTCGGCGACCGTCGGCGCCGGGTTCACCGCGCAGCTGGGCGCGATGCGGATCTCGGAGGAGATCGACGCGCTCGAGGTGATGGGCGTGCCGAGCCTGCCGTACCTGGTGACCACCCGGATCATCGCCGGGTTCGTCGCGGTCATCCCGCTGTACGTGATCGGCCTGCTGTCGTCGTACCTGGCGTCACGGCTGGTGGTCATCTACATCTACGGGCAGTCCGAAGGCACGTACGACCACTACTTCAACCTGTTCTTACCTCCCGAGGACGTCTTCTACTCGTTCATCAAGGTGCTGATATTCAGCGTCGTGATCATCCTGACCCACTGCTACTTCGGGTACCGCGCCTCCGGCGGCCCGGCGGGCGTGGGTGTGGCGGTGGGCCGCGCGGTGCGGCTGAGCATCGTCACGGTCGCCATCATCAACTTCTTCATCGGGTTCGCCATCTGGGGGACCTCGGTGACGGTCCGGATCGCGGGGTGACATCACTGTGGTGACCTTGCGCCGCAGGCTGCTCGGCCTGCTCCTGATCGTGGTGCTCGCGGCGGGCGTCACGCTGTCGATCGCCATGTACAACAAGGCGTTCACGCCGACCGTCGAGGTGAAGCTGCAGGCAGGCGAGGTCGGCAACCAGCTGCTGCCGCAGTCCGACGTGAAGGTGCGCGGGCTGATCGTCGGGTCGGTGAAGTCGATCGACGCGAGCGCCGAGGGCGCCACGCTGACGCTCGCGCTGGACCCGGAGTCGGCGAAGCTGATCCCGGAGAACGTGAGCGCCCGGTTCCTGCCGAAGACGTTGTTCGGCGAGCGGTACGTGTCGCTGGAGATCCCGGAGCAGCCGTCGGCGCGCACGATCGCCGCGGGCGACGTGATCCCGGAGGACCGCACGCAGAACGCGGTCCAGCTGTCGCAGGCCCTGGACAACCTGCTGCCGGTGCTGCAGGCCGTGCAGCCGGAGAAGCTGTCCACCACGCTGACCGCGATCTCGACCGCCCTGCAGGGCCGCGGCGAGACGCTCGGGCAGACCCTGTCGGAGCTGGGCACCTACTTCGGCGACCTGAACCCGCACCTGCCGCAGCTGCAGGAGAACCTGCGCGAGCTGGCGAAGTTCTCCGACAACCTCAACGAGGCCGCGCCGGATCTCGTGCAGACGCTGGACAACCTGTCGACCACGACGAAGACGGTGTTCGACGAGCAGCAGAACCTGCAGGCCCTCTACGCCAACGTGACGGCCGCGTCGCAGACCCTGGAATCGTTCGTGAGCGCGAACGCGAGCAACCTGATCAGCCTCGCCGAGAACTCCCGGCCGACGGCCGAGCTGCTGGCGAAGTACGCGCCGGAGTACCCGTGCCTGTTCGGCTCGATGGCCGAGCTGGTGCCCTACGTGGACGAGGCCCTGGGCAAGGGCACGAACCAGCCCGGCCTGCACGCGACGATCGAGATCGTCACCACCCGCGGGCCGTACGTGGCAGGCCGCGACGAGCCGCGCTTCGAGGACAAGCGGGGCCCGCGCTGCTACAACGTCAAGGACTTCCCGCAGCCGTTCCCGCAGTACCCGCCGGAGGGCCCGATCAAGGACGGCGCACAGCCGACGCCGGGCTCGCGTCCGGCCAGTGACGGGCTCCAGCCCGCCAACACCATCGCCGACGCCGGCGGCTACAACGGCGGCGGCGCGGCGGGCAGCAACCCGGCCAACAGCCGGGCCGAGCTCGACTTCCTGTCCCAGCTCGTCGGCCCGCAGGTCGGCCTCGACCCGGCGGCCATGCCGGGCTGGTCCGGCCTGCTCGTGGGCCCGCTCTACCGAGGTGCGGAGGTGACGGTCAAGTGAGGGGACTGGTCGCGCCGCTGGTCAAGCTGACCATCTTCATCGTGATCACCGTGTTGTTCACGGCGATCCTCGGCATCAGCATCGCCAACATCAACACCCAGGACACCACCGGCTACAGCGCCCGCTTCACCGACGCGACGCTGGTGCTGCCCGGCGACGACGTCCGCATCGCGGGCGTGAAGGTCGGGCAGGTCACCGACGTCAAGATCGTCGACCGGCGCCAGGCCCAGATCGACTTCGAGGTCGACCAGGGCCGCACCTTGCCCGCCGGTGTCACGGTGCAGATCAAGTACCGCAACCTGGTCGGCCAGCGGTACCTCTCGCTCGGCCAGGGCACCGGGGACGACAAGCAGACGCTCAAGCCGGGCAGCACGATCCCGCTGGAGCGCACCACGCCGGCGCTCGACCTGGACGAGCTGTTCAACGGGTTCAAGCCGCTGTTCCGCGCGCTCAACCCGGAGGACGTCAACAAGCTGTCCTACGAGCTGATCCAGGTCCTGCAGGGCGAGGGCGGCACGATCGACAGCCTGCTCGCCCACACCGCGTCGCTGACCACCACGATCGCGCAGAAGGACCAGGTGATCGGCCAGGTGGTGACCAACCTGAACACGGTGCTGGACGCGGTCAACGCGCACACCCCGCAGCTGACCGACCTGATCGACAAGCTGCAGCAGCTCACCACCGGCCTGGCCCAGGACCGCGACTCGATCGGTGACGCGATCGACGCGCTCGGCGGGCTGGCCAACACGACCGCGGGCTTCCTCGACGAGGCGCGCGAACCGCTCAAGAACGACATCTCGGCGCTGGGCGGGCTCGCCCAGAACCTCAACGACAGCGAGCCACTGGTGGAGCACTTCATCCAGTTCCTGCCGGAGAAGGTCACGACGCTGGCGCGCACGGCCGACTACGGTTCCTGGTTCAACTTCTACCTCTGCTCGGCGAGCGGGAGCGTGTCGCTGCCGCCGCTGATCAACCAGGAGATCAACCTCCCGATCATGCCGGCGACCCAGGCGCGGTGCGGATCATGAGGAGCTTCCAGTCGCGCAACCCGGTGCCCATCGCGGCCGTCGGCCTCGTGCTGATGCTGCTGGGCTTCATCGCCGCGCTCAACGCCGACGACCTGCCGATCATCGGCGCCGGGACCAGCTACGAGGCGGAGTTCACCGAGGCGGCCGGCCTGAAGGCCGACGACGAGGTGCGCGTGGCAGGCGTGAAGGTCGGCAAGGTCACCGACGTGGCGCTGGACGGCGCGTCGGTGAAGGTCACGTTCAAGGTCAAGGACACCTGGCTTGGCGACAAGACCGCGGCGGCGATCAAGATCAAGACGCTGCTCGGCCAGAAGTACCTCGCGCTCGACCCGGTCGGCGAGAAGGCGCTCGACCCGGGCACGCCGATCCCGAAGGAACGGACGCTGGCGCCCTACGACGTGCTGGACGCGTTCCGGGACCTGTCGTCGACGGTGAACGACATCGACACGGACCAGCTGGCCCAATCCTTCGACGTGCTGTCCCAGACGCTGTCCGGCACGTCCGACAACGTGCGCGGCGCGCTCAACGGCCTGTCGCAGCTGTCCGACACGATCGCCAAGCGGGACACCGAGCTGGCGCAGCTGCTGCAGAACACCAACCAGATCTCGCAGACGCTGGCCGACCGCGACCAGCAGCTGACCCGGCTGCTGCAGGACGGCAACCTCGTCCTGCAGGAGGTCGCGGCGCGAGAGCAGGCGATCTCCACGCTGCTGGCCGGCTCGCAGGAGCTGTCCCGGCAGCTGCAGGGGCTGGTGAGCGACAACGACGCCCAGCTGACGCCGGTGCTGACCTCGCTGGACCAGCTCACCGCGATGCTGCAGCGCAACCAGGACAACCTGGCGCAGGGCATCGCCCGGTTCGCGCCCTACATCCGCGTGTTCACCAACACCGTCGGCAACGGGCACTGGTTCGACAACTACATCTGCGGTCTGATCCTGCCTTCGATCGGCCCCCTGAACGAAGAGGGGTGCAACCAGAAATGACGGAGACCCGCTTCGGCCGATCCCTCGCGCGCGGCGTCGCCGCGGCCTGCGTGCTCGGCCTCGTCGTGGCCGGCGTGCTCTGGTGGACCCTCAAGGACGCCGACAAGAAACACCTCACCGCCTACTTCACCAGCGCGACCGGTCTCTACGTCGGCAACAGCGTGCGGGTGCTCGGCGTGGACATGGGCAAGGTGACCTCGGTCGAGCCGATGGGCGACCGGGTCAAGGTCGTGATGGAGTACGACCGCACGGTGCGGGTGCCCGCCGACGCGCAGGCCGCGATCGTCGCGCCGTCGCTGGTCAGCGACCGGTACGTGCAGCTCGCCCCGGCCTACACCGGCGGCGAGGTGATCAGCGAGGGCGCCACCATCCCGCTGGAGAAGACCGCGGTGCCGATCGAGGTCGACCAGCTCTACGAGAGCCTGGACAAGATCAGCCGCTCGCTCGGCCCGAACGGGGTCAACTCCAACGGCTCGCTGTCGGACCTGCTGACCACGCTGGCGCAGAACCTGGACGGCAACGGCCAGGCCCTGCACGACACGATCACCAAGCTGAGCCAGGCGTCGAAGACGTTGTCCGGCAACGAGGACGACCTGTTCGGCACGATCTCCAACCTGGCCGACTTCACCACCACCCTGGCCAACAGCGACAACCAGGTGCGCCAGTTCGAGCAGCGGCTGGCCGACGTCTCCGGCTACCTGGCGGGGGAGAAGGACAACCTGGCCGCCACGGTGCAGCAGCTCGGCACCACGCTCGCCACGGTGCAGCAGTTCATCAACAACCACTCCGACCGGCTGAAGTCCAATGTGGACAAGCTGGCCAGCGTGACCCAGGTGCTGGTGGACCAGCGCAGCGCGCTCGCCGAGATCCTCGACGTCGCGCCGGTCGGCCTGAACAACGTGATCAACGCCTACAACGGCTCGTCGGGCACGCTCGACGCGCGGGCCAACCTCAACGAGCTGACCCAGCCGCCGATCGTGATGATCTGCAACCTGCTCAAGCAGACCCCGTCCGCGCTGGACGCGATCGGCGACCTGTGCAGCTCGGTCGCGCCGCTGCTGGACGGCGCGGTGCCGCTGCCGTCGGTCGCGCAGACGGTGCACGCCCTGCAGAACGGCGAGCTGCCGCCGCTGCCGCTCCCGCTGGCGCAGACGGTCTACGGAACGGGGGCGTCGCGATGAGGAAGACGATCGCGCTCGTCGCCGCCGGCGTGGCCGGCGCGCTGACCCTGTCCAGTTGCTCGTTCGGCGGCATCTACGACGTGCCGCTGCCCGGCGGCGCCGACCTCGGCGACCACCCGTACACGGTCAAGGTCCAGTTCAACGACGTGCTCGACCTCGTGCCGCAGGCTGGCGTCAAGGTCAACGAGGTCCCGGTCGGCCGGGTCGAGGCGATCGGCCTGACGCCGGACGGCTGGCACGCCGAGGTCACCGTGAAGCTCAACGGCGACGTCAAGCTGCCCGCCAACTCGCTCGCCAACATCCGGCAGTCCAGCCTCCTCGGCGAGAAGTACGTCGAGCTGGCCTCGCCCGGCGACGACCTGGCGCAGGGCACGCTCACCGACGGCGCGGAGATCCCGCTGGCGCGCACCAACCGCAGCGTCGAGGTGGAGGAGGTGCTCGGCGCGCTGTCCATGCTGCTCAACGGCGGCGGTGTCGAGCAGCTCAACACCATCACCAAGGAGCTCAACGCCGCCACCGAGGGCCGCGAGCCGGACATCCGGCGCCTGCTGGACAACGCCAACCAGCTGGTGTCCACACTGGACGCCCAGTCCGGCGACATCACCCGCGCGCTGGACGGCCTCAACCGGCTCGCCAGCACGCTGGCCGGGCAGAAGGACCAGATCGTCAACGCCATCGACGACCTCGGCCCCGGCATCGGCGTCCTGGAGCAGCAGCGCACCCAGCTGGTCACCATGCTGCAGGCGCTGCAGAACCTCTCCGGCGTCACCGTCGACACGCTGAACAAGAGCCAGGAGAACCTGGTCGCCGACCTGCGGGCGCTGCTGCCGACGCTGCAGAAGCTCGGTGAGGCCGGCGCCGACCTGCCCAAGTCGCTGGAGATCCTGCTGACCTACCCGTTCACCGACGCGGCGGTCGACGGCGTGAAGGGCGACTACTTCAACCTCTACGCCAAGATCGACCTCAACCTGCAGAACGTGCTGCAGAACCTGAGCCGCAGCAGGCAGAACCCCCTCGGCGGCGTGCTGCCGGACAGCCTGGCCGGGCTCACCGGCGGCGTCGAGGGCGAACAGGCCAACCAGCCGCCGCCGCTGCCGTTGCCGCAGGATCTGGCGCCGCAGAGCACGGCTGCGACCGGCGCGACCGGGGCGCAGCCGCAACAGACCGGGGTCGCGGGCATCTTCGGCCTGCTGGCGGGGGGTGTGTGATGCTGGTCCGCAAGACCAAGATCCAACTGCTCGCGTTCCTGGTCATCTCCGTGGTGGCCGTGGTCTACGCGCTGATCCGGTTCGCCGGGCTCGGGCAGGTGTTCGGCCAGACCGGCTACACGGTCAAGCTGGAGCTGACCCAGTCCGGCGGCATCTTCACCGGGGCCGAGGTCACCTACCGCGGCTACAACATCGGCAAGGTCGGCCAGCTGCGGCTCACCGCCGAGGGGCTGGAAGCGGACCTGGAGATCGCGCCGGACACCCCGCAGGTGCCGGCGAACCTGCAGGCCGTCATCGCCAACCGGTCGGCCGTCGGCGAGCAGTTCGTCGACCTGCGGCCGGTCGCCGACGGCGGACCGTACCTCGCGGGCGGCTCGGTCATCCCGGCCGCGAAGACCCAGGTGCCGATCGGCACCGACCAGATCATCACCGACCTGGACAGCCTGGCGTCCTCGGTGCCGAAGGACGCGCTGCGGACCGTAGTCGACGAGTCCTACGACGCGTTCAACGGCACCGGGCCGGGCCTGCAGCAGCTGCTGGACACCGCGCGCGACTTCACCGCCACCGCGCAGCAGTACCTGCCGCAGACTGTGCAGCTGCTCGACTCCGGCGAGCGGGTGCTGCAGACGCAGAACCAGCAGGCGGGCAACCTGAAGGAGTTCAGCGCCAACCTCAACGAGCTGTCGGCGACGCTGAAGGGCTCCGACGCCGACATCCGGCGGCTGATCGAGGTCGCCCCCGGCGCGGCGCAGACGCTCAACCAGTTCGTCACGGACCTCGGGCCAGGGCTCGGTGAGCTGACCGCGAACCTGCTGACCACATCGAACCTGCTGCTGACCCGGCAGGACGGCATCCAGCAGGTGCTCGTCAGCTACCCGGTGCTGGCGGTGGGCGCCCGCAGCGTGGCGCCCGGTGACGGCACCGCGCACCTCGGGCTGGCGCTCAACCTGTTCGACCCGCCGGTGTGCACCAAGGGCTACATGAGCCCGGAGGAGTACCGCACGGGCGCGGAGACGACCCCGCGCGACCCGAACCTGAACTCGTACTGCGCGGAGCCCGCGGGCAGCCCGATCGGCGTGCGCGGCGCTCAGAACGCGCCGTACAACGGCGTGCCGGTCGCGCCGACGCCGCAGGACGTGCAGCAGAACTCGACTCGCGACGAGGAGCAGCTGGCGTACATGCGGGGCACCCCCGGCGTCGTCGGCTCGCCGGGCGTCTCGATCACCAGCCTGTCCGCCCTGCTGGGGCTGCCCGGCTGACGCCGCCCACACCCGACCTACCTACTCTGGAGTGTTATGAGTTCGGACGAGGCACGGACCGAGGACGCCGGCTTCCCGGAGCCGCCTGCCGCGGACCCGGCGGCCGGGGACAAGCTGGGCCGGTACCTGGTGCTGGGCACGGCCGCGCTGGCCGCGGCGGCGCTGATCGTGGCCGGGATCTTCGGCGTCCAGTGGTGGGTCGCCTCCGCCGACGACAACCTGGACCTGGCCCAGGCCCGCGACGACGTGGTCAAGGCGGGCACCACGGCGGTCAAGGCGTACACCGAGCTGGACTACACCAACCCGGACGCCTACTTCGCGCAGCAGAAGGCCGTCTCGACCCAGGAGCTGGTCGACCAGATCACCGCGAGCGAGCAGAACTACCGCCAGGCGATGGCCGACGCCAAGACCAAGGTGACCACCACGGTGCAGGACATCGGCGTGGAGGAGCTGGACCTGCACGGCGGGAAGGCGAGCTTCCTGGCCGCGATCAGCACGCTGGTCACCAAGGAGGGCGCGCAGCCCGCCGCCAAGCCGTTGCGGCTGGAGGTGCAGATGACCCGGGTCGGCGACGAGTGGAAGGTGTCCGGGATCGGGTCGGTGCCGCTCGTGAGCGGGCAGTAGCCGTCGCCCCAGGCGTACGAGGAGAGGACCAGTCATGCCACCGTCTCGCCGGCAGCCGCCGCCGGTGCGCCGCCGCCCCAAGGTCGCAGGCGCCGGGATCCGGCGTCCCTCGCCGAGGCCCCGCGACGAGGAGTACACCGAGACCGACGAGGTCAGCGCGCCCGAGGTCGAGGAGGCTTCGGCGCCGGCCGAGCCCGCTTCGGTTGAGGCCGCATCGGTTGAGCCCGAGGAAGCCCCGGCCGAGCCCCGGCGGCCGAGCCCGCGGCCGAAGGCCCGCGACGCGGGGGAGCCGAAGCCGGAGAGCTACGCCGAGGCCGAGGCCGCCGCGGCGGAGGAGGAGCCCGCGGAGCCCGGCCCGCGGCGCAAGACCAGCCCGTACGTCCTGGCCGGTGCGCTGTTCGGCCTGGCGCTGGTGCTGGCCGGGTTCGCGGTGTGGTTCAAGATCGAGGGCAACCGCGTCGACGCGATGACCTCGAACACCGCCCTGCTGGACACCGCTCGTACCGCGGACGTCAGCAAGGCCGCGTCGAACGCCGTGGAGTCGCTGTTCTCCTACGACTTCAACAACATCGCGAAGACCCAGGACGCGGCCAAGGACCTGCTCCTCAACGACGAGGTGAAGGCCACGTACAACCGCATCTTCGGCGAGGTCGAGCGGCTGGCCCCGCAGCAGAAGATCGTGGTCACGGTGAAGGCGACCCGCAGCGCGGTGATCATGCTGGACGGGGACCGCGCGAAGGTCATGGTGTTCGTCGACCAGACGTCGACGCGCACGGACCAGAACCAGACCGCGAGCGGCAGCGCCCAGCTGTGGCTGAACATGCAGTACGTGGACGGGAAGTGGAAGGTCTCGGCGCTCGACACGTACGCGGCAGACCAGCCGACGCCCACGCCCGCGCCGTCGACTTGCTGGTTGAACAGGCGCCGCTGCTGCAGCGGCGGGATGGAGCAGGAGAGCGGACAGCGTGGCTGGATCGACGAA
>NZ_JBEXTZ010000035.1:60086-74644 GCF_040614195.1 Amycolatopsis sp. NPDC006125 | reverse complement strand
GCGGTGGCGGGGCTGGGCGGGCGCCGGCGCCGCCGAGGCCGGCGCCCGCGCGCCGCCCGCAGCCGGAGTCGATGGTCGGCGGCACCACCGCCAGCGGTCTGCCGCGCCGCGTCTCGCACAGCCTGAAGAACCCCCAGGGGCAGGCACCCGCGGCGGAGCCGACCCCCACCGAGGACCGCGCCGCCGGGCACGAGAAACTGCTCGCCGATCTCGGCGCCTTCACCGACGGCGAACGTGCGGCGCGCGAGAAGCAGGGCACCGACGAATCCGGGGAGCAGCAGCAGTGACCGCCGACACCGGCCAGGACTTCACCTGGCTGATCAACGACTTCGTCCGCAAGGTCCACGGCGTGTCGCACGCGCTGATCATGTCCTCGGACGGGTTCCCGCTCACCGCCTCCGACGACATGTCGACCGAGGAGCGCGAGCAGCTCGCCGCGATCGCCAGCGGGCTGCTCAGCCTGGCGCGCAACAGCGCGGCGCTGTTCCACAAGGGCACCTGCGAGCAGATCATCATCCGGCTCACCCACGGGTACTTCCTGTTCATGGGCATCGACGCGCACGCCGGGCTGGCGGTGCTGACCACCTCCGACTGCGACATGAAGGTCGTCGCCTACGAGATGACGCAGTTCGTCTCCAGCGCCGGCCACGCGCTGACCCCCGAGATGCGCGCGGACCTGCGCCGCGTGCTCACCGGCCGCCGGCCCCAGGCCTGAGCACTCCCGACAGGATGTGATTCGCGATGTCCCAGGACACCGGGCCGGACGAGCGGGCGGTCAAGCCGCGCAGCAAGCGGATCCGGCCGTACACCCTGACCGGCGGCCGCACCAGGGCACGGCACCAGCTGCTGGTCGAAACGCTCATCTCGGTGCCCCAGTACGACCCGGCCCTGGCGGAGAAGCTCATGCCGGAGTCGCGGGCTCTCTACGAACGGGCCCGCTCCCAGGTCTCGATCGCCGAGCTGTCCTCCCTGCTGACCATCCCGCTCGGGGTGGTCCGCGTGCTGGTCAGCGACCTGGCCGCGCAGGGGGCGGTGTTCATCCACCCGACCGCCCACGCCTACTCCCACGACCGGAACATGCTCGAGAGGATCCTCAATGGACTCAAGCAGCTCCCCGTCTGATCCGGGCCTGCTGACGATCTCGGCGAAGATCGTGATCGCGGGCGGGTTCGGGGTGGGCAAGACGACGCTGGTCGGGTCCGTGTCCGAGGTGCCGCCGCTGAACACCGAGGCGTGGATGACCGAGGCCGGCGAGGGTGTCGACGACCTGCCGCCGGACGGCGCCAAGACCACCACGACCGTCGCGATGGACTTCGGCCGGATCTCGCTGTACGACGACCTGATGCTGTACCTGTTCGGCACGCCGGGGCAGGCGCGGTTCTGGTTCCTGTGGGACGACCTCTCGCGTGGCGCGCTCGGCGCGATCGTGCTGGTCGACACCCGGCGGCTGGACCAGTCGTTCGCCGCGATCAACTACTTCGAGAACGACTCGGACCTGCCGTTCATCGTCGCGATCAACCGGTTCGACGGAGAACTCGCGCACGACGTCGACGAGGTCCGGGAGGCGCTGGCGCTGAGCCCGGACGTCCCGCTGGTCACCTGCGACGCCCGCGACAAGGCGTCGGTGCTGGAGACCCTGCAGGAACTGGTGTCCTACACGCTGTCACTGGCCGAAGTCTCGGAGGGGGGCCGGATCCGCGCCCATGCGTAAGATCCTGATCGTCGGTTCGGGTCAGTCGGGCCTGCAGCTCGCGCTGAGCCTGCAGGAGCACGGCTACGACGTGACCGTGATGTCCGCGCGCACGCCGGACGAGATCCGCGCCGGGTGGGTCACCTCGACCCAGTGCATGTTCGCCGACGCGCTCGCCATCGAGCGCAAGCACGGGCTGAACCTGTGGGACGACGTCGCTCCCCGTGTCGCGGGGCAAGGGTTTTCGATGGCCGGGCCGGACGGGCAGCGCGCGCTGAACTGGATCGCCTCGTGGGACGGCGGACCGGCGCAGTCCATCGACCAGCGGGTGAAGATGGCGGCGTGGCTCGAGTTGTTCGAGGAGCGCGGCGGCAACGTCGTGATCCACGGCGTCACCACGGCCGACCTGAACGGGCTGGCGCGGCTCTACGAGCTGGTGATCGTCGCGGCTGGCAAGGGCGAGCTGGTGCAGCTGTTCGACCGCGACCCGTCGCGATCCCCTTACACGAAGCCGCAGCGCCGGCTTTCGGTGTCCTATGTGCACGGTCAGGAGTCGCGTCCGGAGCGGCCGGGCACCACCGACGTGTGGATGAACATCATCCCGGGTGTCGGCGAGCTGATCAACATCCCGGGCTACACGCTGTCCGGGCCGTGCGACATCTTCTACGTGTCCGGCATTCCGGGCGGGCCGTTCGACGCGTTCGCCGACCGGCCTCCGGCGGAGGAGCAGCTGCGGCGGCACCTGGAGCTGTTCCGGCAGTACATCCCGTGGGAGTACGAGCGGGCGAAGAACGCCGAGCTGACCGACGGCAAGGCGGTGCTGGTCGGCGGGTACCCGCCGGTCGTGCGGCGCCCGGTGGGCGAGCTGCCGTCCGGCGGGTTCGTGCTCGGCATGGCGGACGTGGTGGTGGCGAACGACCCGATCACCGGTCAGGGCGCGAACAACGCGGCCAAGTGCGCCGAGTCGTACCTGGGCAGCATCCTGGAGAACGGGGACCGGCCCTTCGACCGGGAGTGGATGCAGCGGGCGTTCGACCGGTACTGGGAGCACGCCCAGTGGGTCACGATGTTCACCAACGCGATGCTGCAGCCGCCACCGCCGCACGTGCAGCAGATCCTCGGGGCGGCGCAGACGAACCCGGCCGTGGCGAAGCGGTTCGTGAACGGCTTCAACAACCCCACGGACTTCCAGCACTGGCTGCTGGACCCGGCCAAGACGGAGGAGTACCTGGCTTCGGTGTGACCGGGCGGCCTGGGCCGCCCGGCGCTCGTGTCAGTGGCCCACGTCGATGACGACGCGGGTCGGTGCGGTGAGCGTGAACACCCGCACCCAGGACTTGTAGCGTGTGCCGAGGCCGATCGACACGTAGCCTTCGTAGTCCCCGGTCACCGCGACGGCCATGACGTTGCGGAGGTTGCGGGTGCGGAACTTGTCGGGACCCGGGTAGGTGCGGTTGCCGTTGTCGTCGTGGGCGCGGGCGGGCGTGGTGCTGACGGCGACGAAGTGCTCGCCGGTGAGCCACACGATGTCGCCGGAGCCGTCGGCGATCAGCTCGTCGACCCACTCGTAGGACGCCTGGGGCGCGGGGCCCGTCATGTCCAGCACGACCCGGTCGAAGCCGGTGTTGAGGCCGGTGCGGATGTTCGTCATGATGGCGACACCCGGTTGCGCACCGGCCGGCGCCGCCGCGACGACGGCGCCCGAGAGCGCGAGCAAGGCGGCGGCGCAGACCGCGAACAGCCGCCGTGGGGTGAGGGTCATCGGTGACCTCCTGCCGGGAGGGGATGGGGTTCCCAGCGCTGGTGCCTGAAGAGACGTGCCCGGTGGGGTGGAGGTTGTCCGGGTTCGGTCTCGGAACGGACACCGCGCCCGGCGCGCCCGCCGGCCGGGCCGGAGGCCCGTGAGCGACGGCACCGCTGCGGTTCGGACGGCCCACCTGGCCCCGCGCGCCGGGGATCCACGGGCGGCGCACGGCTGCGGTCCGGACGGCCCCGCTGGACGGGGCCGGAGCCCCGTGGGCGGCGGCACCGCCGCGGTTCGGACGCCTCCGCCGAACGGGGCCGGAGGCCCGTGGGCGGCGGCGCCCGGTTCGCACCCGGCCGGGCCACCGGCCCCGGGCACCTTGCGCCCGCAGCCACCATCGCGCGGCCCCACCAACCGCCACCGCGCCCCAGCGCACGCCCGGGCACCCACCCCCACCCGCGGAAATCACCACCCAGCTGCACCCTCCGGCCGCCACCCCGCCCGCCGGCCGCAAAGCACCTGCGGGCCCTCCACCCCGCCACCGCGCCCCACCGCCACGCCGCCAGGCGCGAACCACCACCCGGCCGCTCCCCTTCCGCCCCGCGGGCGGGAACCACCGGGCACGGGCCTAGCGTTCCCAGCGCACCTCCGCCCAGGGCACCTCCCGCGTGCCCCGGTGCAGCACCTTCGCCAGCCACGCCAGCAGCCACGGCCCGCACTGGCTGGACCGCTCGTACCCCAGCAACCGGCCCCGCCGGCGAGGAGTCACCAGCACCGCGACGGTCCGTTCCCGGCCGCGCTCGTCCAGCCGCGTGATCAGGTCGGTCACCTTCCCGAGCGGGCGGCCGCTCGCGTCGTACACGCGGCGTCCCAGCAGGTCGCTCGCCCGCACCTCATCCCCCGGCATGTCCGGCTCCCGGGATGCGCGAGATCAGCTTGTCCCGCAACCACTTCTCCAGCGGCGGCACCTCCAGCACCTCCGCGCGCAGCGACAGCGTCACCTCGCTGCTCACCTGCTTCACGTGGTCGTAGGTGATCCGCAGCGGCTCCGTCCGCCCGCCGCCCAGCCGCGCGGCCAGCCCGCACAGCACCTTCCCGAGCAGGCCACCGATCCGCTGCCCCAGCGCGTACTGCCCGACCAGCAACGCGGCGACGTGGTAGGTGCCGTCGGGGTCGCGGGCCAGTTCGACGTCGTCGACCTTGCCGACCGGGTGCCCGTCGACGTCGACGATCTGGCGGTCCAGCAGGTGGAATTCGACCCGCAGCGGGTCCGGGCGGCCGTGGATCATGTCTGCCCCATCCCGGTGATGATCATGAGCGGGATGGCCGCGACCGCGGCGATGACGATGATGATCAGGAACGTCACGCCGAGGAAGTTCTGCACCCGCCCGTTCGCGTGGTCGCCGAGGTAGTCCCGGTCGTTGGCGACGACCAGGATCGGCAGGTAGGTCAGCGGCAGCACCACCGCGCTGAACAGCAGCGACAGCTCGGTGATCTGCACGGGATCGATCGTCGTCAGCAGCGCCGCCGTGCCGAGCAGCACGCTGACCAGCACGACGGTGTGGAACCGCGCCGCCTCGCGGGGTTTCACCAGTTTGCCCCACTGCCAGCCGAAGTACTGCGCGATCGAGTACCCGGTGGACAGCCCGGTCTCCAGCGCGGCGCCGAACGTGGCCGCGAAGAACCCGATCATCACCACGACCAGGCCCAGCTTCCCCAGCGCCAGCGCGACCGGCAGCGCGGTCTGGCTGAGCTGGTCGACCTGGACTCCGGCGGGGAAGAACACCGTCGCGGCGCAGCCCATGATCGCCAGTCCGAGCAGCCCACCGAGGGGGAAGCCGACGAAGGTGTTGCTGCGCTCGGTCGCCAGGTCCTTCGTCGTCCACTTCTCCTCGACCCCGCCGGAGGAGAAGAAGAACACCTCGTACGGGGTGAGGGCGGAGGCGAACAGCGACACGGCGAGGTAGCCCCAGGTGCCCCAGTTCTCGCCCTGCGGCGGGCCGGCGTGCGTGAGCTGCTCGGCGAAGGTGCCCCACGGCGGGTCGAGCGCGATCAGGGCGACCACGAACACCACCAGCGCCAGCCCGAACACGCCGAACACCTGCTCCATCACCTGGAACTTCACGCGCCACAGCACGATCCACACGGCGAACGCGGCCAGCGGCACCCACAGCACGTGCGGCAGGCCGCTGGCGAGCTGGATGGTCAGCGCGATGCCGCCGATCTCCGCGGTCAGGGTCAGCAGCGTGACCAGGTAGGACCCGACGAGGTTGGTCATCGCGATGCGCGGGCCGAGGCGCTCGCGCACCAGGTCGAACACGGCGCGACCGCTGACCGCGGCGACCCGGCCTGCCATCTCGGCGAACACGCAGATGCCGACGACGCCGACGATCACGATCCACGCCTGCCGCATGCCGAAGCGGGCGCCGGACTGGGCGTTGGCGACCAGGTCGCCGATGTCGACGAACCCCCCGATGGCGGTGAGGATGCCCAGCGTGACGGCGATGAGCTTCTTCACTGGTGGCTCGTCACGAACGTGGTCAGCTCGTCGACGGCCCGCACCAGCTGGGTGTCCGCCGCGGCGATCCGGCCGGTGTCGCCCGAGTCCAGCGCATCCCTGGCCTCGGTGACGCGCGCGACCGCGTCCTGCAGGCGGGGGTGCAGCTCGTCGTAGAGCTGCTGGGTCTCCGGGCTGGTGGGCGGCCGGCTGTCCAGCTCGTCGAGCGCCTTGGTGGCGGTGGCGAGCACGTCGTCGGTGGCCGCGGTGGCGTAGGTGGGGAACAGCCTGCCCTCGGTGTGGGCGCGGATGATCTGGTGCAGGGTGCCGACGGCGGAGAGGCCCTCTTGCGCGCGGACGACCGCACTGTCCTCGTAGCTCGCTGCTGAGCTGCCGGAACAGGCGGTGAGCGTGACCGCGAGCGCGAGACCCGCGAAAGCCGTCCTCTTCCGCATCAAGGGCGGTGTACCCCTTGGTCAACTCCGCAAACAGGGGTGCTTCTCAGGGGTTTCACGGCCGCGCCGCAGGCGATTCTCAGAGAAGCGGGGTTCACTGGACGGCGGAGGAGGGGCACTCATGAGCTACTACCCACCGCAGTACGACCCCTGGGCGCCGCCACCCCCGCCGCCGCCACGCCGGAAGCGCGGGCTGGGCACGGCGCTCGCCACGCTGGGCCTGGTGGTGCTGGTCGTGCTGGGTTTCGTCGCGTGGGACCTCGGCCGCGGGTCCCTGACGCCGGGCAGCGCCTCGTCGCCGCTGGAGCGGAGCCTGCGCAACGAGCAGACCGGCAACTCGACGCTCGACGTGGCCGAGGTCGCGGAGAAGGTCGAGCCCGGGCTGGTCGACGTGTACTCCACGCTCGGGTACTCCGGGCAGCAGGCCGCGGGCACCGGGATGGTGCTCACCGGGGACGGCAAGGTCCTCACGAACAACCACGTCGTCGCGGGCGCGACCAGCATCAAGGTGACCGACGTGGACACCGGCCGCACCTACCGCGCCGAGGTCCTCGGGTACAGCCGCTCGCGCGACGTGGCGCTGCTGCAGGTGCAGAACGCCTCCGGGCTGGGCACCGTCACCACGGGCGACTCGTCGGAGGTGTCGGTCGGCGATCCGGTGGTGGGGCTGGGCAACGCGGGCGGCGACGGCGGCGAGCCCAGCGTGTCACCCGGGAAGGTGACCGCGCTGAACCAGTCGATCACCGCGACGGACGAGTCGACGGGCAGTTCCGAGCAGCTGACCGGGCTGATCCAGGTGGACGCGAACATCCAGTCCGGCGATTCCGGGGGTGCGCTGGCCGACGCCGAGGGCCGGGTGATCGGGATGAACACCGCGGCCTCGACCGGTTACCAGTTCGGGCAGAACGGGCGCACCGCCGGGGTGAGCGGGTTCGCCATCCCGATCGACGACGCGCTGAGCCTGGCCCAGCGCATCGAGGCCGGCCAGGGCTCCGACACCGTCCACATCGGACCGTCGGCGTTCGTCGGCGTTTCGGTGAGCGACGCGGGCGGCTCGGGCGCGCTGGTGCAGCAGGTGGTGCCCGGCGGCCCGGCGGACGACGCCGGGCTCGTCGCCGGTGACGTCATCATCGCCCTGGACGGCCGCGCGGTCGGCTCGGCGACCGACCTGACCGCGGTGATGGACACGCTGCACCCCGGCGACCGGGTCACGGTGACGTGGCTGGACCAGTCCGGGCAGCAGCGCAGCGCGACCGCCACCCTGGTCGAGGGGCCGGTGGGTTAGCCCCCGCGGGGCCGGGGTAGCTGGGAGGTATGACGAACACAGCTCCCCTGCCCGCGGAGCAGGGCGGACGGCCGAGGACCGCGATCGTGACCGGTTCCGACTCCGGTATCGGGCGTGCGATCGCCGTCGCGCTCGGTGGTGGCGGCGTGGACGTCGGCATCACCTGGCACCGGGACGAAGAGGGCGCCAACGCGACCGCCGCGCAGGTGCGCGAAGCCGGCGCACGCGCCGAGGTGCGGCAGCTCGACCTCGGCGACCTGCCCACGGCGGCGGCCGCGATCGACGAGCTCGCCGAGGCGCTCGGCGGCGTCGACGTCCTGGTCAACTGCGCCGGCACGGGCACCGGCCAGCGGGTGATGGACATGGACTTCGACACCTGGCGGCACGTGCTGAGCGTCGACCTGGACGGCGCGTTCCTGTGCGCGCAGCGGGCGGCGCGGCACATGATCGACGCCGGTGGCGGCGGGCGGATCGTCAACATCACCAGCGTGCACGAGCACGCCCCGAAGGTCGGCGCGGCGCCCTACTGCGCGGCGAAGGCCGGGATGGGCATGCTGACCAAGGTGCTGGCGCTGGAGCTGGCCGAGCACGGCATCACGGTCAACTCGGTGGCCCCGGGCGAGATCTCCACGCCGATGACCGGCCAGACCGACGTGAACCCGCGCGACCAGGAACGCCCCGGCGTGCCGCTGGGCCGGACCGGGCACGCGGACGAGGTCGCCGCCGTGGTGGCGTTCCTGACCACCCCCGCGGCCGGCTACGTGACCGGATCGTCGTACGTGGTGGACGGCGGGATGCTCCTCATGGGCCCCCAGGGCGCCTCCGGCCTCGGCGACAACAGCTGGCGCAAGATCTGACGCGGCCCGTGTTCCGCGGGCGTGAACGGGGGATTCGCGGCGTCAGGTCAGTTCCGCCAGCACCGCTTCGATGCGGCGCGCCAGCCACAGGTCCGGCTCGGTGACCCGGCCCGGGAAGCCGGTGGTGACGGTGAACGTCAGCTCGCCCCGGCGGCGTTCGAACTGCGCGTGGTCGCTCAGTTCCGCCGCGTCCCGCTGCACGCGGCCGATCAGCGCGCCGTGCGCCTGCTCCGGCACGTGCACGGTGCGCGAGAGGTGGCCGGCGTCCCCGCGCCACTCCGCGAGCCCATCCAGCGCCCGGGCGATTTCGGTGTCCGACAGCGTCTCCGGCACGACGTCCTCCTTCCGTTTCCCGGGCGGGTACCCGTGGCCCGCCCGGCGAACCGCGCAAGATTGGAGAAGACGCGCGGCCCCCCTGCTCCTTACGGTCTAACCACCTGACACGGGAAGGAGCGGCGATGAGCGGGGTTCGCGTGCTGGTCGGCACACGCAAGGGTGCTTTCGTCCTGACATCCGACGAACGGCGCGCCGACTGGGAGGTCACCGGCCCGCACTTCCCGGGCTGGGAGATCTACCACCTCAAGGGCTCCCCCGCCGATCCGGACCGGATCTTCGCCGCCCAGTCGACGAGCTGGTTCGGCCAGCTGATCCAGCGCTCGGACGACGGCGGGATGACGTGGCAGCCGGTGGGCAACGAGTTCGCCTACGAGGGCGTGCCGGGCACCCACCAGTGGTACGACGGCACGCCGCACCCGTGGGAGTTCGCCCGCGTGTGGCACCTCGAACCGTCGCTGACCGACCCGGACCTGATCTACGCCGGGGTGGAGGACGCGGCGCTGTTCCGCTCGAACGACGCGGGCGCGACCTGGCAGGAGCTGCCGGGCCTGCGCGGGCACGGCTCCGGCCCGAAGTGGCAGCCGGGCGCGGGCGGGCTGTGCCTGCACACGATCATCCAGGACCCGCGCGACGCGAACCGCCTGATCATCGCCATTTCCGCGGCGGGCGCGTTCCGCACCGAGGACGGCGGCAAGACCTGGCAGGCCATCAATCACGGCCTGAAGTCCGGCCAGATTCCCGATCCGGACGCCGAGGTGGGCCACTGCGTGCACCACATCGCGCGCCACCCGCAGCGCCCGGACGTGCTGTTCATGCAGAAGCACTGGGACGTGATGCGCAGCGACGACGGCGGCGACAACTGGTACGAGATCAGCGGGAACCTGCCGACGGACTTCGGGTTCGTCATCGACGTGCACGCCCACGAGCCGGACACCGTCTACGTGGTCCCGATCAAGAGCGACGAGCACCACTTCCCGCCGGACGGGCGGCTGCGCGTGTACCGCAGCCGCGGCGGCGGTGAGGAGTGGGAGCCGCTGACGGCCGGGCTGCCGCAGGAGAACTGCTACGTCAACGTGCTGCGCGACGCGATGGCGGTGGATTCGCTGGAGTCGTGCGGCGTCTACTTCGGCACGACCGGCGGTCAGGTGTACGCGTCGGCCGATTCCGGGGACACCTGGGCGCCGATCGTGCGCGACCTGCCCGCGGTCCTGTCGGTGGAGGTCCAGACGCTGCCATGATCCGCGTCCACCTGCCCGCGCACCTGCGCACCATCGCCCACATCGACGGCGAGGTCGAACTGGACCTGAACGGCGCCGTCACCCAGCGTGCCCTGCTGGACGCGCTGGAAGAGCGCTATCCCATGCTGCGCGGCACGATCCGCGAGCACGGCACCGGGAAACGACGGGCGTTCGTCCGGTTCTTCGCCTGCGAGGAGGACCTGTCGCACGAGGAGCCGGACGCCCCCCTGCCCGCGCCGGTGGTCGCGGGCGCCGAACCGTTCCTCGTGATGGGCGCGATGGCGGGCGGTTGACTTTTCCCCGGCCCCGCACGGAAACCGCGGAACATTCACCACCGGGGTGAGGCTTGGTCGGCGCACCGGATGTGTCTAGGGTGAAGGCCCCCCGACCGGTCCCCCCGACGCGATGCCCTGGTGATGAAGACAATTAGCGACGACACTGTCGAAATTCCGCGGGAGAAACCCGTTTTCGTCGATCCGTCCGGGCGAAGACGCCGTATCGTGCGCCGCGTGAGCATCGCGGCGTGCGTGTTGGTCAGCGGTTACGCCGTGCTGTTGGTGGCTTCGCTGCTGGGCGCGCCGATCCCCGCCTCCGTGCTCCTGCCGGCACCCGACGCGCCTGCCGCGTCGCCGACGACACCGCCACAGGGTGGCCCGTCGGTCGCCGATGACACCACCACCCCACGCGGCACCGACCGGGCGTCGAAGGCCCCGGACCCGAGTTCGGCGGCACCGCCGCCACAGGCTCCGGCCGTGACCACGACGGCCACGCCGCAACCGCCGGTGTTCTCCGAGCAGCCGCGCAACCCGCGCGCCCGCCCCGATCCACCCGGGCGCGGGCAGGACGGCCAGCCGGAACCCGGCCGGTGACCCGGCACCGGCGGCCGAGCCCGCCGAAGGCCCACTGGCTGCTGCTGTCGGCGATCCTCGCGGTCGTCGCCGGCCTGCTCGCGCTCGACACGGTCGTCAAGGGCGCGGACGGCGGCGAGGACACGTCACCGCCGGGTCCCGCGACCACCGTGCCCGCGCAGGTGCGCGGCGGCGGCGCGGTGATCGACCCGCGGTCGCCTTCCCCAGCCACCGCGCGGGCGCGGGACCACACGATCGCCCTGACCTTCGACGACGGGCCGGATCCGGTGTGGACGCCGCGGATCCTCGACGCGCTGGACCGGAACGGCGCGAAGGCGACGTTCTTCGTGACCGGCGCGCGCGCCGCGCAACACCCGGACCTGGTCCGCGAGATCCTGGCCCGCGGCCACGAGATCGGCAACCACACCGCGAGCCACACCGACCTGAGCGCGGCGAGCGACTTCCGGGCCGATCTGGAGATCCGCACGACGGACCTCGTCCTCGCCGGCACCGCGGGCGTCCTCCCGGCCCTGGTGCGGCCACCCTATTCGTCCACTCCGGACAGTCTGGACGACCGGGACTGGGCCGCGGCACAGCGGTTGGGCGCGGACGGCAAGCTCGTGGTGTTGTCCGATGTGGACTCGCAGGACTGGCGCCGCCCCGGCGCGGACGCGATCGTCGCCGGCGCGACCCCGGCCGGGAACGCCGGCGCGGTGGTCCTGATGCACGACGGCGGCGGGGACCGCGGGCAGACCGTCGAGGCGCTGACCGGCTGATCCCGGAACTTCGGTCGCGCGGCTGGACGTTCGGCACGGTCAGCGAGTCCGTCGGGCTGTCCGGTACCCAGGCGGCAGCGCCGGTCCGCGCGCGGATCGGCGGCTGGCTGCTCGTGTTCGCCGTGGGCGCCGGGGAGTTCGTGGCCGGCGCGCTGTTCGCGCTGACGGTGGTGGCGACCGTGCTGGCGCTGCTGCGCACGGTTCTGCTCGGCGTGACCACGAGCCTGCACGTGCGGCGGCGGCGTCCGCGGGAGGCGCCGGACCAGCCGGTGACCGTCATCATCCCCGCCTACAACGAACGCGAAGGCATCGAGTGGGCTGTTCGCTCAGCGCTCGCCGCGGGCCCGCGCGTGCAGGTGATCGTGGTCGACGACGGATCCACCGACGGCACCGACGCGCTGGTGGAGCGGATCGCCCGCCGCCGCCCGAGCGTGCGCCTGATCCGGCAGGCCAACGCGGGCAAGGCGGCCGCGCTGAACACCGGTCTCGCGGCCGCGCGCACCGAGCTGGTCGTGCTGATGGACGGCGACACCGTGCTGGAGCCGGGTTCGGTGCCCGCGCTGGTGCGCAACTTCGCCGATCCGGCCGTGGCCGCGGTGTCCGGCAACGCGAAGGTCGGCAACCGCGGCCGCCTGCTCGGTCGGTGGCAGCACATCGAGTACGTGTGCGGCTTCAACCTGGACCGGCGGCTCTACGACGTGCTCGAGTGCATGCCCACGGTGCCGGGCGCGGTGGGCGCGTTCCGGCGGTCGGCGGTGCTGCGTGTCGGCGGGGTGCCCACGGACACGCTCGCCGAGGACACGGACCTGACGATGGCGCTGGAGCGCGGCGGGTGGCGCGTGGTGTACGAGGAGGAGGCGCGGGCGCTGACCGAGGCCCCGGCGACGCTGGCGGAGCTGTGGAAGCAGCGGTACCGCTGGTGCTACGGGACGCTGCAGTCGGTGTGGAAGCACCGGCACGCGGTCGCCGAGCGCGGCAGCGCGGGACGGCTGGGGCGGCGCGGGCTGCCGTACCTGCTGCTGTTCCAGGTGCTGCTGCCGATCGTCGCGCCGCTCGTCGACGTGGCCGCGGTGTTCGGGCTGTTCACCGCCGACCGGTGGCTGGTGCTCGGGGCGTGGCTGGCGTTCCTGGCGCTGCAGGCGATCCCGGCGGTGGTGGCGTTCCGGCTGGACCGGGAACCGCTGCGGCCGCTGCTCGCGCTGCCGCTGCAGCAGTTCGTCTACCGGCAGCTGATGTACCTCGTGGTGCTGCAGTCGCTGAGCACGGCGCTGGCCGGGGCGCGGCTGCCGTGGCACAAACTGCCGCGGCGCGGGCTGCTCAGGCCTTGACGAGCGGGCGGGCCCTGACGAACGAGCGGGCGCAGTTGAGCACGGTGTCCGCGAGCGGCCGCGGGTTCCAGTCCAGCACGTCGCGGGCCTTGCCGGTGGCGAAGCGGAACTCCTCGCCGAGCTCGGGCACGACCTGGCGCAGCGCGGGGTCGAACAGGGCGGCGGCGCGGACGAGCGGGCCGGGCAGCCGCCGGGACGGCACTCGCGCGCCGGGCTGCCCGCGCAGGATGGCCGCGATGTCCTCGATCCAGTGGAACGGCCCGGTGGCGAGGAACCGCTCCCCCGCCGCGGCCGGGCTGAGCATGGCGGCGACGTGCAGTGCGGCGACGTCGCGCACGTCGGTGAACGGGAAACCCAGGCGCGGCAGACCGGGCATCCGGCCGGCCACGAGCCGCTCGACCACCGACAGCGAGTAGGACGGGCGGCCGCGCACGGGTCCCAGCAGCGTGCCGGGCGCGATCACGGTCAGCCGGTCCGTCATGCCGTGCTCGCGGGCGTACGCCCACGCGGCGCGCTCGGCGAGGGTCTTGGAGCGGACGTAGGCGCGGGCCAGCGGGTGGCCGGGGTCGGTCCAGTGGTCCTCGGTGATCGGGTCGGGCCGGGGGCCTGCCGGGTAGGCGGCCGCGGACGACGACGAGGTCACCACGATCCGCCGGGCGCCCGCCGCCCGGGCGGCGGCGAGGACGCGAAGGGTGCCGTCCCGGGCGGGGCCGACCAGGGCGGCGGGATCCCGCGGCGGCACGGCCGGGAACGGCGAGGCGACGTGCAGGACGAAGTCGCAGCCCGCCGCGGCCTCCGCCCAGCCGGCGTCGGAGCCGAGATCGGCCTCGACGACGGTGAGGCGGGCCGTGGGGTGTCCGGGCGGCAGCTGGGCGGCCACCACCGGACGGCGGGAGCGGTCCCGGACGGTGGTCCGCACGTGGTAGCCGCGGGTGAGGAGGAGGTCGATGCACCAGCTCGCGAGGTAGCCGGTGCCGCCGGTCACGAGGACGGTTTCGTCGGTCACCCCTCCAGGCTGCGTGTGTGAGCAGGGCGCGGCCTCGTCCCGCGCGCCGGAGGCGGTGGCCTCGCGGCGGATGGTCGCTCGTTCCCGGGGAGGAGGCGCTCGGCGAGGTGACCGGGCCACGCGCCGAGCCCGGCGGCCACCCGAGGCCGGATCTCCGTTGGAGGCGCCGCCCGGCGCTACCGGACAGCCCCAGGCACTCCGGCGCACCAGCCACCCAGCCCAGGCAGACCTCCCTCCCCCAGGAGGAAACTCCCGCCCCGACCGCCGCACAGCCACCGCCCCGCCTCAACCCCACCCAACAGCCACCCAGCCCAGCCGGATCCCCCTCCCCAGCGGGAACTTCCGGCCTAACCGCCGCACGCCAACCTCGGCCCAACAGCCACCCAGCCCCAGCCGAACCCTCCTCCCCCAGCGGAACCACCCGGCCCAACCGCCGCACACCAACCTCAGCCCAACAGCCACCCAGCCCCAGCCGAACCCTCCTCCCCCAGCGGAACC
>NZ_JBEXTZ010000035.1:0-59988 GCF_040614195.1 Amycolatopsis sp. NPDC006125 | reverse complement strand
CCACCCGGCCCAACCGCCGCACACCAACCTCAGCCCAACAGCCACCCAGCCCCAGCCGAACCCTCCTCCCCCAGCGGAACCACCCGGCCCAACCACCGCACACCAACCTCAGCCCAACAGCCACCCAGCCCCAGCCGAACCCTCCTCCCCCAGCGGAACCACCCGGCCCAACCACCCGACCGCCACCACCCCGCGCACCAGCCATCCGAAACCGGCGGAACCTCCTTCCCAGGGAGGAGCCGCCCGGTGCGCCCGCCCGTTAGTGTCGGTTCTGTGCTTCTGGCGTGGGTTGGGCGGGCGGTCGGCGACCGGTTCGGGCCCGCGCGTCTGCTGCCGCTCGTGATCGGCCCCGGCTACCTGCTGCTGGTGCAGCGGCCGGAGCCGACGCCGGCGGACTGGGTGGTCGTGTTCGCCGCGGCCGGGGTGTTCCTCGCGGGCGGCGTGTGGCCGCTGGCGGTCGCGGGGGTGGAGTCCCTGCTCATCCTGGCCGCGCACCAGTGGGCCGACGCCACACCGGTGGCGGTGAAGGTGCTGGCCAGCGTCGCGGTGTTCGAGCTGGCCATCCGCCGCCCGATGCGCGAAGCCCTGGCCGGCGCCGGGGTTCTCACCGCGGTGTACTTCGTGCTCGGCACCTACGACCACGTGCTGACCGGCGTGCTCGCCGTCGGCTATCGGGTCCTCACGGTCGTCGGCGGCCCGCTTCTGCTCGGCGCCTACCTGCGGGCCGGGGTGCGGGCGGTGGCGCAGGCGAGCGCGCGGGCCGCGGAGGCCGAGGCGCGCCGGGAACTGGCCGCGCGCGGCGCCCGCCTCACCGAGCGCACCGAGATCGCCCGCGAGCTGCACGACCTGGTCGCCCACCACGTCGCGTCGATGGCGCTGCGGGTCGGCGTGGCGCGGGCCGTGGTGCCGGACCTGGATCCGCGGGTGGGCGAGGTGCTCGACGACGTGCACGCCTCGGCCACCCGGACCCTGGCGGACCTGCGGGAGCTGGTGTCCGCGCTGCGCGACCCGGCCAGCGTGCGCGACCACGGCGTGCTCATCGAGACCGCCTCGCTGCCCGCCGCGGTGGAGTCGGTGATCGGGCGCAGCAGGCAGGCCGGGCTGGCGATCGACTGCCACGTCGACCCCGCCATCGCGGCACTCGACTCGCTGCGCGGCCTGGCCGTGCTGCGGCTGGTGCAGGAGAGCCTGACCAACGTCGCCAAGCACGCGGGCCCCGGCGCGCGGGCGAGCGTGCGGGTGGACGCCGGCGGCGGGCAGGTGCTGATCGAGGTCACCGACACGGGTGGCGCGCGGGACGGCGGCGGCGAGCCGGGCTACGGGCTGGTGGGCCTGCGGGAACGCGTCGACCTGGTCGGCGGCACCCTCGACGCGGGCCCGCACGGCGACGGCTGGCGAGTGCGTGCGCTGATCCCGGCGGAGACGTCCGCCCCGGTCGATTCGGAGGTCCCGTGATCCGCACCCTGCTCGTCGACGACCAGCAGCTCGTCCGCGCCGGCCTGCGCATGCTGTGCGAGTCCACACCGGACATCGAGGTCGTCGGCGAGGCGCCGCACGGCGGTGAGGCGATCCGGCTGGCCGGCCGGGTCAAGCCGGACGTGGTGCTGATGGACCTGCGGATGCCCGGCACGGACGGGATCACCGCGACGAAGACGATCCTGGGCGAACGGCCCGCGACGCGGATCGTGGTGCTGACGACCTTCGACGACGACGAGCACCTGTACCCGGCGCTGGCCGCGGGCGCGTGCGGGTTCCTGGCGAAGGACGCCACGCCCGCCGAGCTGCTCGACGGCATCCGCCGGGCGG
Organism: Amycolatopsis sp. NPDC006125; assembly: GCF_040614195.1. Taxonomy (NCBI): domain Bacteria; kingdom Bacillati; phylum Actinomycetota; class Actinomycetes; order Pseudonocardiales; family Pseudonocardiaceae; genus Amycolatopsis; species Amycolatopsis sp. NPDC006125. The sequence continues at coordinate 58,182 of NZ_JBEXTZ010000035.1, read as the reverse complement.
CCGCGGGCGGCAGCCCGTTCAGCGACGACGTGCTGCGGCGCCTGGTCGGGCAGGCGGTGCGGTCCAGGGCGGAACGGCCGGACCTGCCACTGACCCCGCGCGAGCGGGAGGTGCTCGGGCTGGTCGGGATGGGACTGTCCAATGCGGACATCGCCGCGCGGATGCACGTCGGCGTCACCACGGTCAAGACGCACGTGGCGAACCTGATGGACAAGACCGGCAGCCCCAGCCGCGTGCACCTGGCGATCCTCGCGGTGCGCCACGACCTGACCCCGGACACCGGGAAACGGTGACCCCCGGCCGGACCGGGGGTCACCGTCAGGGAGAGAGGCGGTGCGGGCGACGTCAGTCGTCGTCGCCCTCGTCCTCGTCGTCGTCCCAGTCGTGGTCGTGGTGGTGGTGACCCGCGACCGACCAGGTTTCACTCGAGTGCGCGCCCTCCGGGCCCGCCCACTGGCAGCCCTCGCCGTAGAAGGAGGTGTGGCCGTTGGTGCCGGAAACGGTGTAGTCGCCACCCGCCCCCTCCGGGCCTGCCGACAGGTTGGCGTCGTAGTAGCCCGCGTAGCCCCAGCCGTGACCGTGACCGTAGCCGTCGTCGTCGTAGCCGTAGTGGTGGCCCGCGACCGAGCCGGTGCTGGAGATCGCGGCGCCGTCCGGGCCGGCGGACGCGGCGGAGTCGCCGTAGCTGTCAGCCGACGCGATGCCCGCGGCACCGAACGACAGCGGGATGGCCAGCAGGCTGGCGATCGCGAAGCGACGAACGTTCATTGTTCTGAATTCCCTTCGTATCAACGGATTCCGGGCCGGAACCTCTGCGGCTCCGCGGACCGGGTGCCCGGGACGGCTGGGGCAAATCCGGCACGCAGATGTGACGCAGGACACGTTGCGATCACGGCGTGGCGACGTGACAGGCGAACTCCCGCTGGTCGGCCCCGCGAAACCGATCCGTCACGGCGGACGTCGCGAATTCCGTTGCCGCGCAGGGCATCCACCCTTGGTGCGTCACTCACGCGTGTGGACTGGACCAGACCGCGGCGCTTGACAAGGCTCGCCCGGCCGCCGATGCTCATCGCAGTAACTGTTACTTCGGGTAATAGCTTCAGCGAGGAGGCGGCGTGGTCCGGCGAGTGGTGTCCCGGGACGGCACGCGCATCGCGGTCGCGGAAGCCGGTGATCCGGCCGCGCCGACCGTGGTGTGCGTGCACGGCTACCCCGACGACCGGTCCGTTTGGGACGGTGTGGCGGCCCGGCTCGCGGAACGGTTCCACGTGGTCACCTACGACGTCCGCGGCGCGGGCGAGTCGGACCGGCCGCCGCGGCGCGACGGGTACGCGCTCGATCGGCTGACCGAGGACTTGGCCGCCGTGCTCGACGAGGTCAGCCCGGACCGCCCGGCGCACCTCGTCGCGCACGACTGGGGGTCGATCCAGAGCTGGCACGCGGTGACCGGGGACCGGCTGCGCGGGCGGATCGCGTCGTTCACGTCGATCTCCGGGCCGTCGCTCGACCACGCCGGGCACTGGTTCCGCACGCGGTTGCGGCGGCCGTCGGGGTGGGGGCCCGCGCTGCGGCAGCTGGTGCACTCGACCTACATCGTGTTCTTCCAGATCCCGCTGGTTCCTGAACTGAGTTGGCGGTCCGGGGTGGGCCGCCGGGTGCTGCGGCGGCTTTCGGGCAGCGCGGCGGGCCGCCCGGCGGTGGCGGACGCCGTGCACGGGCTGGAGCTGTACCGGGCGAACGTCGGCATACGGCTGTCGCGCCCGCGGCCGCGGCCCGCGGAGGTGCCGGTGCAGGTGCTCGCGCCGCTGGGTGATCCGTACGTGACGCCCGCGCTGCAGACGGACGTGGCGCGGTGGGCGCCGCGGCTGTGGGTGCGCCGGTTGCCCGGCGGGCACTGGATCCCGCGCGAGAGGCCGGACGTGATCGCGCGGTGCGCGGCCGAGCTGGTGGATTTCGCCGAGGGAGCGCCGGAGAGCCGGGGGCTGCGGCGCGCGCGTGCGGGCGGGGCCGAGGTGGTGGATTCCGCCGATGGGGCGCGGGCTGGCGGGATTGAGGCGGCGGATTCCGCCGACGGGGCATCGGAGAGCAGGGCGCGGCGTCGCGCGCGGTCAGGCGGGGCCAAGCCGGTGGATTCCGCCGACAGAGCGCCGGAAAGGTGGGCGCGAGCGGCCGGGACCGAGGTAGCGGATTCCGCCGCGGGCGCACCGGAGAGCCGGGGGTTGCGGCGTGCACGGTCAGGCGGGGCCGAGCCGGTGGATTCCGTCGCGGGGGCACCGGAAAGCCGGGCACTGCGGCGCGCGGAGCTGGTCGGTTCCGCTGCGAGGGCACCGGAAAGGCGGACAGCCAGATTCGACGGCTACCTGGTGGTGATCACCGGGGAGAGCCGGTTCGCTCGGGCGGCGGCCGCGGCGTTCGCGGGGGCCGGAGCCGAGGTGCGCGGCGACGGGCCGGACGTGCCGGACGTAGTGGTGGACAGCCGGGGCACGGCGCGGGACTTCGCGGCGCGGATGGCCGCCCGCGGCGAGGGTGGGCAGCTCGTGCTGCACGACCCCGCGGAAGCCGCCCGCCTGCGACGGGACTTCCCCGGCCTGAACGTGATCGTGGCCGGGGACGGCTCCCCGGAGCGCGCCGCACGGCGCGTGCTGCGCGCCGTGGCCCGCAACCGCCACGCGGGAATCTGACGCCACCCCGGCGGCTCGTGCGCTGGGGCAGCACCTGCGAGAGGAAACCCTGGAGACGGCGGCCGCCCGCGCGGTGCGCGGCTCGTGCTGCGTAGGGAACCTGAGGGCGGCACCGCCGCCAGCAACCTCGCCGAAGCCGAAGGGGCACCCAGCCAACGCCGAAGCCGCAGAGGCGCCCGGCCAGCGTCGAAAAACCGAAGGGGCGCCCAGCCAACGCCGGGCGCCCCCGGCATCAAGCGCGCGCCAGACCCCGCTCCACCGCCGCGATGATCTGTGGCCGCAGCTCCTCCGGGCGGATGATCGCGTCGACCGAGCCGACGCGCTGCGCCCGCTGGATCGAGTGCACCCCGTCGAACTCGGCGGCCACCTCGCCCAGCTTCTCGGCCCGCACGGACGCCCGGACGTCCGCCAGCTGCGTCACCAGCGCGGCCCGCGAAGCGCTGTCCGCCGACGCGATCCGCGCCTCCAGCTCCGACACCCGCGGGTCGTTCGCCGTGCGGGCGTTGACCTCCTGCGCGAACACCACGGCCGCCGCGGGGGCACCACCCAGCACGGACGCGTACGAGCCGTCCACGGCGAGCACCGTCATGTTCGGGTTCAGCGTCTTCGAGAACACCACGAACGCCCCGCCGTGGTAGCGCGAGATGACGCAGAACACGATGGGCCCGCGGAAGTTCACGATCGCCCGCCCGATCTCCGCGCCGTACTCCAGCTGGAGCTTGCGCATCGACTCCGGGGAACCGTCGAAACCGGACAGGTTCGCCAGCACCACCAGCGGCCGGTTGCCGCTCGCCGCGTTGATCGCGCGCGCCGCCTTCTTCGACGAGCGCGGGAACAACGTGCCGGCGGTGTAGGTGTCCGGGCCGTCGGTGGGCGGGAACCCGCGCCGCGGCACCGACCGCGACTCGATGCCCAGCAGGCACACCGGGATCCCGCCGAGGTGCACGTCCTGCACGACCGCGGTCTCCGCGTCCGCCATGCCTGCCCAGCGTTCCAGGATCGCGTGGTCCTGGTCGGCCAGCGCGCGCATCACGGTGCGGATGTCGAACGGCTTCTTGCGGTCCGGGTTGGTCTCCCGCGAGAAGATCTGGCCCACCGTGGTGAAGTCGGACCCGACGATCGCGTGCGGGTAGTCGCACACGTCCCGGTCGACCGGGTCGGTCGTGGTCGCCCGGCGCGGGCCGTTCTCGCCCGGCAGCACGTACGTGTGGTCGTAGTGGGTCATCAGCACGCCGTGCGCGGCGCCGAGGTTCGGCGCCCAGTACTGCGCCTGCCCGTTCGGCCCCATCACGCGGTCGTACCCGCCGATGCCGAAGTTGTCCTCGGCCGACACACCACCGGAGAAGTCCAGCGACTGCTTTCCGGTCAGCACCATCGCCGAGTCCGGCGTCATCACCAGGATGCCCTTGGTGTGCATGAGCATCGTGGCTTCGGCGTTCCAGTACGGCTGCGCGCCCACGTTGATGCCTGCGACCACGATGTTGATCTCGCCGCCGTCCTGGGTGAACTGGACGATGCGGCGCAGGGCCGCGGCGATCCAGTCCATGTTCTCGGTGCCGGAGTCCATCGCGATCCGCGCGCCGGCGGACAGCGCGTACCACTCGACCGGGACCCGCAACCGCTCCGCGAGGTCCAGCGCGGCGATCACGCGGGCGCACTCCGGTTCGGACAGCGCGCCCAGCGCCTTCGTCGGGTCGCCGAGCAGCACCACGCGGGTCACGCCCTCCGGGTACCGCTCGGTCGGCGTGGTCGCCACGCCGGCGACGATCCCGGCCTTGTTCAGGCCCCGCTCGCGCTCGACCGGCACCAGCGCGCCGGAGTCGTCGAGGTCGTACTCGGTGAACGAGCCGCCATCCCCGGCCAGCATGCCGGTCAGCTCGTACGGGTAGACCGTGCCGCGGCGTCGCGCGCGCAGCACCTTCTGGCCGTAGTCGTCCAGCGGCTGGATCAGCTCGGTCGGCGGGTCGGTGATGGTCAGCCGGACACCGGTGGCGACGTCGTAGGTCACCCGCACCGCGATCGGCCGCAGCTCGCCGGTCTCCTTGTCGCGCTGGCGGCCGAGGAACAGCACCTCCTCGACACCGGCGCCCGCGGTGGTTGGCACCACGCGCTGCGCGACCGTGTTCAGGTCCTCGGCGGTGAGGTCGCTGGGCGGCCACACGTAGAGGAAGATCCGGTTGGTGTCGAGCCGTTTCTTGGCCGGGCGCTGGGCCTGCACCTTGCGGATCGCGTCCAGGCACGCGCCGAGCGCGCCCTCGACCGCGGGCAGGGCCAGGATGCGGCCCTCGTCGTCGCGCAGCGGAGTCAGGTCGCGGACCTGCGCCATCGCCACCAGGCGCTCGTCGGACGGGTTCTTCGGTGCGACGCAGCGCAGCAGGTAGACGTCCTCGTCGGCCGACGGCAGCCGCGTGAGGTCGAAGTTCTGCAGGCGCCGCAGCTGCAGCCGCTGACCGATCAGCGGGTGCAGGCCGCGGATCAGCCGCTCCTCGGCCAGGCCCGCCGACGACGGCCGGAACGTGAAGTGGTGGTGCATCGCCGATCCGCTGCGCCCGGCGACCGTCGTGGTGACGCGGCGCAGGTTGCCCGGCAGCGCGACGCGGGACAGCACCTCGCGCAGCTCCGCGGCCATCAGGTCCGCGTCGGCGGGCTGGCCGGTCCAGGTCAGGTAGATGTCGGCGACCAGCGCGCCGGGCTCGGCCTTCGCCGCGACGTCGGCGACCGTGCGCACCGCGTCGGCCAGGTCGTCGAAGTCGGCGACGGTCGCGATGAGCCGCTGCCGCTGGCCGTCCAGGTCGTACCCGGCGGTGACGAACGCGTGCCCGCCCGCGGTGCCGGTCTCCACGCCCTCCAGGCCGTGCTCGCGGTAGTAGCGGCGGCTGAGGACCTCCAGCAGCGGGCCGGGGTCCAGGCCGGGCCGTCCGATGCGCTGGCCGAGCAGCCGCACCAGCGGTTCGGGGCTGGCGACCATCTCAGCGATGCGCTGCTCGCGGTCGGGCGCCTCCGGGTTGGCGTCGAGGTAGCTGAGGTGGCGGCGCACCTTCGTGTAGACCTCGGCGCGGGTGCGGCGCAGCAGCGGCTGGGCGAACCAGCGGAACACCAGGCTGCGGGCGAGGTCGCCGACCACCGGGAACCGCAGCTGGGTGGCGCGGATCAGGTGCTCCAGCGCCTGGCCGACGGTCTGCCGGAGCCCGTTGTGCGGCGGGGCCTCGGTGAGCCACTGCTGCAGCAGCGCGGTGATCACGGCGACGTCGGAGGCCGCGCGCGACTGGGCGAGGAAGATGCGGAAGACCGCCTCCTCCAGCTCGGGCGTGCGATCGAGCCCGTCGACGCCGTAGTGGCTCAGCACGCGGGTCAGCCGGCCCTGGAAGTTCTCCGACAGCCCGGCGCGCTCGGCGTCCAGGCTCTGCAGGTAGGTGTGGAAGTGCTCGCGCGGGCTGTGCACCCGCGTCTCGGCCTTGGTCTCCTCGCCGTCCGGCTTGTTGCGGGACAGCTCGGACAGGTCGGCGAAGACCTCCAGCAGCGCGGTCTCGGCCTCCAGCGGCCGCTGCGGCAGTTCGGCGCGCGCGGCCAGGTACCGGGCCAGGGTGCGGCCGCCGTCGCGCGGGTCGACGTCGAACCCGAGCAGCATGCTGCGCAGGTCGGCCAGGCCCCGCTCGACGCGGTGGGCCGCGGCCAGCCCGTCCGGCTCGGACGGCAGGTCCAAGTCCACCCCGGCGGTCTCCGGGGCCGCGTCGGCATCCTCGGCCAACGGTTCCAGGCGCAGCAGTGCGGCCCCGGTTTCGACCTGGCTGCCGACGGAGACCATCGACTCCTTGAGCAGCGCCTTGAACGGCGCGCGCAGGACGGTCTCCATCTTCATGGACTCCAGCACCAGCACGGGTGCGCCGGCCTCGACCTCGTCGCCGACGGCGAGCGGCGTGGCGACCACCAGGGCCGGGGCAGGCGAGCGGACCACGCCGCCCTCGTCGCGGCTGATCCGGTGCGTGACGCCGTCGACCTCGACCAGGTGGATCGGCCCGTGCGTGCCGGTCACCAGGCGGAAGCGGCGGCCGTTGACGTGGATCTGGCCGGTGTGGGAGTCGTAGCGCTCCAGCTCGGCGTCGACGGTCTGCACGTCGTCGCCGGTGACGAACCCGATCCGGTAGCGGCCCGGCCCGGTTTCGGCGACGGTCAGCCGGTAGGTCGCGCCGCGCAGCTTGAGGTCGATCGGGCGGCCCACCTCGTGCTGCACCTGGGGGCGGCCACCGTGCGCGGTGGACAGCAGGCGCTGCAGCTCCACCTGCTTCTCGTCCTGGTAGGCCTCGATCGCGGCGGCGGCCAGCGCGATGCCGGAGTGGGCGTGCGAGACCAGGCGGCCCTGCGCGCGGACGCGGTCGATCCAGCCCGTGTCTGCGCTGGCGTCGATCACCTCGGGCTGGTCGAGCAGGTCGAGGACGAAACTCTTGTTGGTGGTGCCGCCCTCGATGAGCACGGTGGTCTCGCGCATCGCGCGGCGCAGGCGGGACAGCGCCTCGTCGCGGTCGCGGCCGTAGGCGATGATCTTGGCGATCATCGAGTCGAAGTCGGCGGGGATGGTGTCGCCCTCGCTGACGCCGGTGTCGACGCGGATGCCCGGGCCTGCCGGGAGGTCGAGCAGCGCGATGCGGCCCGGGGCGGGCGCGAAGTCGCGGTCGGGGTCCTCGGCGTTGAGCCGGGCCTCGATGGCGTGCCCCAGCTCGGCGGGCGGGGCGCCCTCCAGCTTGCCGCCGGACGCGACGTGCAGCTGGGCCTTGACCAGGTCCATGCCGGTGGTGGCCTCGGTGATCGGGTGCTCGACCTGCAGGCGGGTGTTCACCTCGAGGAAGGCGAACAGCTTCTCGCCGGGGTGGTAGAGGAACTCCACGGTGGCGGCGCCGCGGTAGCCGACCGCGACGGCCAGCCGCTCGGCGGACGCCTTCAGCTCGGCCACCTGGTCCGGCGCGAGCAGCGGCGAGGAGGACTCCTCGATGATCTTCTGGTTGCGGCGCTGCACCGAGCAGTCGCGCACGCCCAGCGCCCACGCGGTGCCCTGGCCGTCGGCGATGACCTGGACCTCAACGTGCCGGGCGCCGGTGACCAGGCGCTCCAGGAACACCACGCCGCTGCCGAAGGCGCGCGCGGCCTCCTGGCTGGTGCGCTCGTAGGCGTCGCGCAGCTCGTCGGCGTTGTGGATGACCCGGATGCCGCGGCCGCCACCGCCTGCGGTGGCCTTGAGCATCAGCGGGTAGCCGATCTGCTCGGCGGAGCGCAGCGCGGCGTCGAGGTCCTCGACCGGGCCGCGGCTCCACGGCGCGACCGGCACGCCCACCTCTTCGGCGATCAGCTTCGCGCCGATCTTGTCCCCCAGCTTGCGCATCGCCTCCGGGTTCGGGCCGATGAAGGTGACGCCGATCTTCTCGCAGAGCTCGGCGAAGGCCGGGTCCTCGGCGACGAAGCCCCAGCCGACCCAGGCGGCGTCGGCCTTCGTCTCGGTCAGCGCGCGTTCCAGGACGGCGAGGTCGAGGTAGGGGCGGTTGGCCGCGGGACCCAGGTTGTAGGCGATGTCGGCTTCCCGCACGAACGTGGCGTTGCGGTCCGCGTCGGTGTAGAGGGCCACCGTTTCGATGCGCGGCCCGCCCTCCGCGTTGAGCTCACCGACGGCGTGGATGAGCCGCATCGCGGCTTCTCCCCGGTTGACGATCGCGACACGACTGAACACCGAATCGAGCCTCACAAGTTGTGGTGGTTGGACTGCGCGGCCTCCCCTGGCCGCTGGTCCAGCATCGCGCGTACCCACCGGTAGTGTGATCGTCGCACCCGCACCGTGCCGACGGCGGTTTTTTGTCGGAACCCTCCAAAGGACCGCTCTGACCCGGGACTATGCCCACGGCTCGCGCGCACGCGGGACCGCGCGGATCGTGAGAGCCTGGTCACTCGCCCTTGTAGAAGACGGCCAACGGCCGGCTAGCCGCGGCGCACCGGGAGGCGCAGGTGCAGCACGCCGTCGCCCTGGACGACCACCTCGGGGTCGCCGAGCATGAGGTCGCCGCCGGCGAGCGGTCCGAAGTACGGCTTCCCCCGGCCGAAGACGACCGGCACGACGTCGATCGCCACGTGGTCGATGAGCCCGAGCGCCAGCGCCTGCCCGCCGACGTCGCCCGCGCCCACCCCGATTTCGCCGTCGCCCGCCAGTTCCTGCGCTCGCGCGATCCCCTCCTCCACCGAGCCGGCGAAGTGGTAGGGCGCCTCCGGGTGCCAGCCTTCCGGCCGCGGCCGGTGCGACACGACCACGACGTGCTCGCTCGCGGGCGGATGACCTTCCCAGCCGTTGGTCAGGTCGAACTGGTGCCGCCCGACGACCAGGACCTTCTGGCGCGACCACATGCCGCGGACGTACTCGGCGGAGGCCGCCGAGACCCGGAACGGCGAACCGTGGATGTCGGGGTGGTCCTCGTCGACGAGCGGGTGGTCGCCGTTGAAGTACCAGTCGTGGAGCGGTCCCACGTCGTCGTTCTCGTCGGCGATGTAGCCGTCCAGCGAGGCCACCGCGTGCAGGTAGGTCGTCCCCATCGTCGCTCCTCCCAGGGGGACCAGCGTCCCCCAGGGGCCGTGCGGGCGCAACCGCCCCGGCGGGGCACCCCGCACGGCGGAGGTGCCCCGTCAGCGCCTCACAGCTGGTAGAGCCAGTCGGTCCAGCGGTAGTCGTCCAGGGGGCGTTCGGTCAGGTACTGGTTGCGCAGCAGCCGGGCCAGGCCGTCGCAGTGCCAGAGCTCGCCCCAGACCCGCGCGCTGGACTGCACGCGCGCGGTCCGCGCCGTGCGGGCCTGCTCGTACGCCGTGAGCGCGGCCGGCCAGTCCAGCGCGGCGGCGGCCTGCTGCTTGGCGACCTCGCCGGCGAGGCTGTGCGCGTCTTCCAGCGCCTGGCACGCCCCCTGCGCGAGGTATTGCAGCATCGGGTGCGCCGCGTCGCCGGTCAGCGCCAGCCGTCCGTCGACCCAGCGCGGCACCGGCAGCCGGTCGTACATCGGCCACCGCCGGTCCCGCCACAGCCACGCCAGCCCGCGCCGCACCGCGTCGCAGGTATCCTCGAACGCCGCGTCCAGCTCCTCCGGGCCGCCCCACTCGGTCTCGCCGCGCTCGTAGGCGGGCGAGGCGAACACCGCGACCGTGTTGAGCAACTCCCCACCCCGCAACGGGTATTGCACGAGGTGGCACTTCGGTCCGAAGTGGACGACCACGTCGGTCAGCACATCAGCATCCAGCCCGGTCACCTCGGACACCGGGCGGGTGCCGCGGTAGGCGACGTACCCGGAGCACACCGGCTGGTCGCCGGACAGCCGCGACCGCAGCGACGACCACAGCCCGTCGGCGGCCAGCGCGGCGCCCGCCGCGAACTCCCGCTCCCCCACCCGCAGCCGGACGCCGTCGGGCCGCACCTCGACGTCGTCGACCTTGTGATCGGCCAGCAACTCGACTCCGGCATCGGCACAAGCGTCGTGCAGGATGGTCAGCAGGTCGCTGCGGTGGATCACCACGTACGGCGCGCCGTAGCGTTCGACGAACCCCGGCCCGAGGTCCATCGACGTCAGCTCGGCGCCGTCGAGCGCGTCCTTGAGCACCAGCCGCCGCGGCAGCACGCCGCGCGCGACCACTTCGTCCAGCAGACCCCACTCACGCAGGATCCGGGTCGCGTTGGGGGCCAGCTGCAGCCCGGCGCCCACCTCGGCGAACGCCGGGGCCCGCTCCAGCACCCGGACCCGTTGCCCGGCCGCGGCGAGGGCGAGGGCGTTGGCGAGCCCGCCGATCCCGCCGCCGACCACCACGACATCGGTGTCGGTCATGTCTTCCTCCTACAGCCAGGGGCCGAGTTCAGGGGCCTGCTCGGCACGTCCGGTGAGCCAGCGCGCGAGGGCGGGGCCGTGGCCCTGCGCGGTCCGCCGCCGGAGCGCGTCGGCGATCAGCGCCTCGACCAGGTCCGCGGGCAGGTCCTCGAACCCGACGCCGCAGTCGAGGTCGACGGCGTGCACGGCGACCTCGCGGGTGCGCATCCAGACGATCTCGGTGGCGGGCACGGTCCGGCCCTGCGCGGTGACCACCTCGTTGGCCCAGGCGTCCGCGGGCAGGGCCGCCACGTCGGCCGCCAGCGCGTCCGCCGAGCCGTGCACCAGCCGCCGCAGTTCGGGCACGGGCAGCTTCGCCCCCGCCTCGATTTCGGCGGCGCGGTGCTCGGCACTTTCGTACATGCGCGACTCGACGCCGGTGCGGGCCCAGCTCAGCAGGCGCCGCAGCGCTTCGGCGTTGTAGTGCAGGTGCGCCACGAGGTGGCGGCGGGTCCATCCGGGCAGCAGCGTCGGCGCGTCGAACGCGTCGTCGGGCAGCTCGTCGACCGCCCGGAGGACGAGCCGCGTGCCGTCGTCCATCCAGTCACTCATCGCGGGCCACGTTCTCCAGCCTGCCCAGTCCGCTGATCTCGGTGACCAGCCGGGCGCCGTGGGACAGGTACCGCGGTGGTTTCCGCGCGTGGCCGACCCCGCCGGGGGTGCCGGTGGCGATGACGTCGCCGGGCCGCAACGTGAGGATCGTGGAGGCGTAGCGGACCAGCTCGACCGGGTCGAACACCAAGTCGCCGGTGTTGGCCTTCTGCACCTGCTCGCCGTCGACCGCGCAGCTCAGGTCCAGCTCGGGCCTGGTGCCGCCGGGCAGCTCGTCCGGGGTCACCAGGTACGGGCCGAACGGCGTGGTGCCCTCGAAGGTCTTGCCCTGCAACCACATCGGCGACCGGTACTGCCAGTCGCGGGTGGTGACGTCGTTGAGGACGCTGAACCCGGCGATCGCCGCGGCCGCCTCGGTCTCGCTCGCGCGGCGCACGGTGGCGCCGACGACGAGCGCCAGCTCGGCCTCCCAGTCCACCGCGTCCGATTCGGGCGGCAGCGCGATCGGGTCGGCCGGGCCGACGAGCGCCTCCGGGTACTTGGCGAACAGCGTCGGGTACCGCGGCAGTTCGCGGCCCATCTCCAGGATGTGGTTGCGGTAGTTCAGGCCGACGCACAGGATCTTGCCCGGGCGCGGCACGACCGGGGCGAGGTCCGCACCGGCCAGCGGCCGCTCCGGGGTGACCGTCTCGGCCTGGGCGCGCCAGTCCTCCTGGGCCAGGAACGCGCCGACGTCGGGCGCGCCGAGCTCGGCGTAGCGCTCACCCTCGACTCGGATGGCGCGGGTGCCCTCGGCGGTGCGCAGGGTCGCGAGCTTCACCGCTGCCCTCCCACCCGCACGCGGTCGGCGTGCAGCCGTTCGAAGATCGGGGTGTCGCTGAAGCGGAACAGGTCCAGCTGCGTGTCGGCGGCGAGGGTCACCTCGGCCCAGGACGGCACGACGAACAGGTCGCCGTGGTCGACGGTCCACTCCTGATCGCCGACGCGGACCGTGCCGGAGCCGTCGAAGACCTGCCACACGGCCGATCCGACCTCCTGCCGCGGCGCGGTCTCGGCGCCGGCGCGCAGCCGGTGGAACTCGGCGCGGATGGTCGGCATGACGTCGCCGCCGGTGGTCGGGTTGGTGAAGCGGACCGCGGCGTGACCGGGCTCGACCACGCCCGGGTGGCCCTCGTCCTCCAGCGCGAGCTGGTCGGTCAGCGCGGCGTCGGTGTGCTCCCAGCGGTAGGCGGCGATCGGCGAGTTCACCGCAGGCGCGGTCTGCGACACCGGGCGCAGGCCGGGGTGGGCCCACAGCCGCTCGGCGCGGGAGCGCTCCGGAGTTTCGGTGCTGGACACCTGCTCGGGGCCGAACTCGAAGAACGCCGAGCCGGTGTAGTGCACGAACGGGATGTCCAGGCCGTCGATCCAGGCCATCGGCTCGCTGGCGGTGTTGTGGTGGCCGTGGAAGTGCCAGCCGGGGGTGAGCAGGAAGTCGCCGCGGCGCATGGCGACCGGGTCGCCGTTCACGACGGTCCACACGCCTTCGCCCTCGACGACGAACCGGAACGCGTTCTGGGTGTGCCGGTGCTCGGGCGCGTTCTCACCGGGGCCGAGGTACTGGATCGCGGCCCACAGGGTCGGCGTCGCGTACGGCGCGCCGCCGAGGCCCGGGTTGGCCAGCGCGATGGCGCGCCGCTCCCCGCCGCGGCCGACCGGCACCAGCTCGCCGGCCTTCTCCGCCAGCGGCAGCAGGGTCTTCCAACGCCAGGCGTGCGGGCGCATCGCCGGGGACGGGCTCATCGGCATCAGGTCGCCGATCTCGGTCCACAGTGGAACGAGCAGTTCCTCCGCGAACCCCCGGTACAGCTCGTCGAGCTCGGGGGACGGATCGGGCTGGTTGGCGGTCATCGCCTGGCCACTCCTTCCTCGGGGACGGCGGGTCGAGGAGGACGCTAGGCGATGTTCTGTCAGCAGGGATCTAGAATTCTGCTGTGAAGAACAAGCCGTCCTACGCGATCGACTCGGTCGACCACGCGCTCCACCTGGCCACGGTGCTGCAGCAGGAGGGGCCGATGGGGGTGTCCGAGGCGGCCGCACGGCTGGGCGTGTCCCGTTCGACGGCGCACCGGCTGCTGCAGATGCTGGTGTACCGGGACTTCGCCGAGCAGGGCCCGGACCGCCGCTACCAGGCCGGGCCGGTGCTGCGGCCCGCGGATCCGGCCGGCGCGCCGGTGGCGTTGCTGCGCCAGGCGGCGATGCCCCACCTGCGCGCGCTGGTGGCGCGGGTGCGGGAGACGGTGAACCTGCAGGTCCTGGCAGGCACGGAGACGCGGTTCGTGGCGTCGGTGGAGTGCGACCAGATCCTGCGGGTGGGCGACCGGGCGGGCCGGGCGCTGCCCGCGCACCAGGTGTCCGGCGGCAAGGCGCTGCTGGCCGCGCTGCCGCCGGCCGAGCTGACGCGCCGGTACGCCGGGACGGACGTGGACCTCGTCCGCCTGCGGCGTGAGCTTGGCCTGGTGCGGCGGCGCGGCTTCGCGGTCAACGACCAGCTGACGGAGACCGGCCTGACCGCGGTCGGCGTGGCGATCCCGTGGCCCGCCGGGGCCGAGCCCGCGGCCGCGTTGTCGGTGGCCCTGCCGTCGGCCCGGTTCGACCACGACCTGCTGCCCACCTGGGTCGGCGCGCTGTCGGCGGCGGCGACGGCGATCGCGAACGACCTGGGCTGAGGGTCAGCCTTTCCGCGGGATCGCGGCGATCGCCTCGACCTCGACGACGTACTGCGGCGCGGCCAGAGCCGCGACCACGGCCAGCGACTGTGCCGGGAAGTCGTCGCCGGGGAACCAGAGCTTGAACGCTTCGGCCTGCGCCGCGCGGTAGCCGTCAAGGTGCTCCACCCCGCCGACGAGCGTCAGCAGCTTCACCAGGTGTTCCGGCCCGCCACCGGCGGCGGAGAGCAGCGCCTCGATGTTGGCGAAGATCTGCTCGCCCTGGGCCCGCGCGTCCGGCCCGGCGAGCGTGCCGTCCGGCCGCACGCCGAGCTGCCCGGCGAGGTAGACGATCTCGTGCCCCTCGGGCACGGACGCGAGGTGGCTGTAGCGCCCGGCGGGCGGCGCGACGGTGTCGGGGTTCCAGCGGTTCACCCCGCCATGATCCACCCCGGGCGGGTGCGCGGCAACCGTCCGGGGTGGACAGACGCGCCGTCAGCCGATCTGCAGGTCCACGCAGGCGTAGAAGGCGTTGGCGGTGTCGGCGATGTTCCACACCGCCAGGAGTTTCTGCCGCCCGCTGAAGCCGCTGAGGTCGACCGGATGCGAGACGGTCGCCGGGGGCTGCGCGCCGCCGTCGTCGACGAACCCGACGCGGGTGCCGCCGATGTAGTACTCCCACGTGCTGGTGCGGTGCTGGGCGGTCAGCCTCCAGGTGAAGGTCACCGTGTTGCCGACCGGGGTGGCGCGCCAGCCCTTGCTGTCGTCGTCGAGCTCGGCGAAGCGGGTGTTGCCGCCGCTGCAGCTGCGCAGCCCCTTCGGGCCTTCCACGCTCTGCGGTTCGTACTTGATGTCGCCGCAGGGCACGATCCCCTGCGCGCACTGGGCCTGCCTGCTCGGCGGGGAGTTGACGTAGCCGTGGGCGCTGGCGGTGCCCGGGAGGGCCACGAGGGCGATGGGAGCGAGGGCCGCCCCGGCGGCGATGGTCGCGATGCGTCGTCTGATGGTCATGTCGGCTCCTTGCGGTGAACCCGGATGACTTTTGGTCTAGACCACGTGATATGGACCATAACGTGAAGTTTGTTCGCGGTCAACGGCGCGGTCGGAAAAGCACCACCTTCTGGAGCAACAGCGGCGAAACGGCGAAACCGTGCCGCTCGCAGGCCCTCACCGCGCGCGACGACGAATGCACGGTCACCCGTTCCACCCCAAGCTCCACGGCCAGCTCCAGCAGCCCGTCGATGAGCCGTCCGCCGAGGCCGGCGTCCCGCGCTTCGGGCACCACGTACACGCACTGCACGTCACCGGAGGTGCGCGAGAACGACTGAGGCGCCGGCACGCGCGGGGTGATCGCGAGGAACCCCATCCCGATCACCGCACCCTCCCGCACCAGGACGAGGCACCGGTGGGTGGTCGCGTGCTCCCGCGCCCACACGGCGAACTCCCGGACGAACCGGCCGCGGTCCACCCCCGGCGGCGGACCGTCCCGCTCGGCCACCCACCGCCACCGCAACGCGGCCACGGCCTCGAACTCCTCCGGGCGGGCAGCGCGTACTTCGATCACACCTCCGATCCTCGCAGCCCTTCCCCGTCGGACCGGTCAGCGGGGCAGCCGGACGGTGGCGACGAGCCCGCCCTCCGGCCGGGCAGCGAGTTCGAGCGTCCCGTCGTGGGCGCGGACGATGCTCGCCACGATGGCGAGCCCGAGGCCGACCCCCGCGTGCTCCCCGGTGCGGGTGCGTTTCGTGCCGCGATGGAAGGGTTCGGTCAGCGTCGGCACCAGGTCCGGCGGCAACGGCGGCCCGGTGTTCTCCACCCGCACCACGCTCGCGTCCCCGTCCGGTCCGGTGTGGACGGTCACGCTGCCGCCGGCCGGGAGGTTGTGCACGATCGCATTCTGGACGAGGTTCGTCACCATCCGCAGGACGAGCTCGGCCGAACCGGTGACCCGCGCCGCCTCGCCCGCGACACCGAGCTTGATCCCGCGTCGTTCGGCGAGGGGCAGGAGTGTTTCGGCGGCTTCTTCGGCGACGAGGGACAGGTCGACGGGCTCGCGGGTGAAGCTGCGCCGGTCGCTGCGGCTGAGCAGCAGGAGCGCCTCGGTCAGGTCGATGGCCCGCGTGTTGACGACGTGCAGGCGTTCGATGAGCTCGTCCCGATCCCACGTCGGGTCCTTGCGGGCGACGTCGAGCAGCGTCTGCGAGATCGCCAGCGGGGTGCGCAGCTCGTGCGAGGCGTTGGCGGCGAACCGCTGCTGCTCGGTGACCTGGGATTCGAGCCGTTCCAGCATCGTGTCGAGCACGTCGGCGAGCTCGCGGAACTCGTCGTCCGGGCCGTCCATGCGGATGCGGTGGGACAGCGAGCCGTCGGACGCCCGCCGCGCCGCGTCGGTGATCCTGTTCAGCGGCGCCAGCATCCGCCCGGCGAGCACCCATCCGCCGAGCAGGCCGAAGAACAGCAGGAAGGCCACCGCGGTGGCCGCGGCGGGCCCGCTGACGGCGAGCAGGCCGGGAGGGCGCCGGGGCGGCCCGGGCGCCCGGTCGGGGAACGAACGCGCGAGCAGCACCCAGAGCAAGACCATCAGCAGCGCGCCGGCGAGCAGGAGGAACCCGGCGTAGCTGAGGGTGAGTTTCAGCCGCAGGCTCAGCCCGCGACGCCTATCCACGGTCTCCGCCGGTGTCGATCCGGTAGCCGACGCCGGGCACGGTGGCGATGAGCCACGGCTCGCCGAGCCGTTTGCGCAGCGCGGACACGGTGATGCGGACGGCGTTGGTGAACGGGTTGGCGTTCTCGTCCCAGGCCCGCTCCAGCAGCTCCTCGGCGCTCACCACCCCGCCTTCGGCCGCGACGAGGACTTCCAGCACGGCGAACTGCTTACGGGTGAGCGCGACGTAGCGGCCGTCGCGGTAGACCTCCCGGCGGAACGGGTCCACCCGCAGGCCCGCGATCTCGCGGACCGGCGGCCGGGCGTGCGCGCGCCTGCGGTCGAGCGCCCGCAGCCGCAGGACCAGTTCCCGCAGCTCGAACGGTTTGGTGAGGTAGTCGTCGGCGCCGAGCTCGAACCCGGAGACCTTGTCGTCGATCCGGTCGGCGGCGGTGAGCATCAGGATCGGGGTGCCGCTGCCGGAGGCGATGATGTGCCGCGCGATCTCGTCGCCGGAGGGGCCGGGGATGTCGCGGTCGAGGACCGCGAGGTCGTAGGAGTTGACGCTGAGCAGCTCCAGCGCGGTGTCCCCGTCACCGGCGATGTCGGCGGCGATCGCTTCCAGCCGCAGGCCGTCCCGGACTGCTTCGGCCAGGTAGGGCTCGTCCTCCACGATCAGCACGCGCATATCGGCAGCGTAGGCAGCGCGGCATATCGCCCGCATATCCGGAGCGGATCACGGCCGCATCCGCGGGTCCTCCGACGGGTCCGGGTACATCGGCGGGCAGCCGTGGCACACCGCGTCCGGGCGGAGTTCGTAGTGCCAGGGCTCGTTGCGGTAGATCTGGCACAGCCCGTACGCGGCGCCGTGCGCGGACAGCCACGCCGCGGCGCGGGCCGGGCCGATGTCGACGGCTTCGCCCGCCACGTGCGGCGACGTTTCCGGGGTCGCGACCCAGCGCGCGGCCTCCTGCCGGGAACCGTGCCGGGCGACCGCGCGCCGCAGCAGCTCCTCCTGGTACTCGGGCGAGCGCCAGCCGCTGTTGACGCGGAGCCGGACGCCGTCCGCTTCGGCGGCCTTCGCCGCACGCCGCAGCGCGTCGAGGAGGTCGGCGTCGAGCTTGCCCACCGCCGGGGTTTCGTCCCACACCGAGACCCGCGCGCCGTCCGGGACGACGCCGTCGGCCTCGCCGAGGGTGGTCCACGGAACCGGCGGCGCGGCGGCCACGAACAGCCGCCGCACCCCGGGTGCGGCGATCACCACCCCGGCGATCGCGAGGCCGACGAGCACGATCCGGCGGACGCGCCGGGCGGGCGCGGGCAGTGGCAGGGTGTGGTCCATACCTCCACTCAAGGCGGGAGGCTGTTGCCACGGCGTCTGCGCTTTCCGATACGCCCGCGATATGTCCCCGCGATATGTCTTACGGGTAGTAGCGGGTCAGGGATTCCGCCACGCAGGCCGGTTTCGCCAAGCCCTCGATCTCGAAGGTGAAGTTCCGCGTCACCTGCACCCCGCCGCGGCCGACCTCCTCGACCGCGGCGATCACGGCGTGCAGGCGCACCCGGCTGCCGACCGGGACGGGCGCCGGGAAACGGACCTTGTTGACCCCGTAGTTCAGCGCCATGCCGACACCGGTGACCTGGAGCAGCTCGGCGACCATCGGGATGCCCCAGCTCAGCGTCATGTAGCCGTGGGCGATCGTGCGGCCGAACGGGCCGTCCGCCGCGCGGGCGGGGTCGGTGTGGATCCACTGGTGGTCCCCGGACACCTCGGCGTAGGCGTCGATCAGCTCCTGCGTCACCTCCCGCCACGACGAGCGGCCCAGGTCGCGCCCCGCGAGCGCCAGGATCTCCGGGATCCCGTTCGCCACCACCGGCATCGAAGTCACTCCCCTCAGGCCGCGACGGCCTGCGCACCGGTCGGCTCGCCGGCGCGCTCGTCGTAGTTGGGCTTGCGCAGCAACGCGAGCATGCAGCCCAGCGTCAGCACGACCTGGAACACCGCGTACACGATCACCGCGACGATCGACCCGGTCTGGTTCAGCAGGAACTGGCCCACGATCGGCGTGGTGCCGCCGAGCAGGGTGCCGCACAGCTGGTAGCACAGGGAGATGCCGGTGTAGCGCACGTTCGCGGGGAAGCGGCTGGCGAGCATCCCGGCCAGCGCCGCGTAGTACAGGCAGTGCGGCACGGTCGCGACCGCGGTGCCGATCATCGCGAGCGCGTAGTTCTCGGTGCCGATGAACAGGAACATCAGCGGCATCAGCAGGATCTCCGGCACCAGCATCACGATCACGGCGCGGGACCAGCTGCGCATCTTCGTCGCGATCACCGCGCCCCACGGCTGCACCAGGATCTGCGTGATGTTGGCGACCAGGATGATCGTCAGGAACGAGCTCTTGTCGAAGCTGAGGTCCGAGGTGGCCCAGGACAGCGCGAACGTCGACTTGAAGTAGGTGGCCGACAGGCCGATGGTGCAGGCGCCGATGCCGAGGACGATCAGCAGCGGCTGCGTGCGGAGCACCTCGGTGAACGGCAGCTTGGCGACCTCCTTCCTCTCGATGAGGTTCGCCATCGCCGGCGATTCGGCGACCCGCAGCCGGATGAACAGGCCGACGATCACCAGCAGCGCGGAGAACAGGAACGGCAGGCGCCAGCCCCACGCGGTGAACGCGTCGTCGGGCAGCTGGCTGATCGCCAGGAAGCACACCGTGCTCAGGGTGTTGCCGACGGGCGAGCCCTGCTGGGCGAACGCGCCGTAGAGGATCGACTTGCCCTTGGGCGCGTGCTCGGAGGCGATGAGGACGGAGCCGCCCCACTCCCCGCCGAGGCCGATGCCCTGCACCATGCGGATCGCGATGAGGAGCAACGGCGCGGCGACGCCGATCTGCGCGTAGGAGGGCAGGACGCCGATCAGCGTGGTCGAGATCCCCATCATCAGCAGCGTGATGACCAGTGTCTTCTTGCGGCCGAGGCGGTCGCCGTAGTGGCCGAAGATCACCCCGCCCAGCGGGCGGGCGAGGAAGCCGACCCAGAACGTCGCGAACGCCACCAGCGTGCCGAGCGCCCCGTCCAGCTCGGGGAAGAAGACCTCGTCGAAGACCAGCGCCGACGCGGTGCCGTAGATGTAGAAGTCGAACCATTCGATGGTCGAGCCGATGAACGACCCGATGCCCGCTCGTCTGGCCGCCGTGGCCGTGCTCATGGTGATTTTCTCTCCCTTGAGATCCCGTGTTGCTCGGACACCGTGCCAAACGGGACCTAGAAGAGTCCAATACCGAATCGCGGGGCCGGTAAGACGGCGGTCGTCTCAATCACGCACGAGGATGACCGTGCGCTCCCCGGGCGCGTCCCGGTGGGCCCAGGCCGCCTCGACCTGGTCGAGCGGGAACGGGTTCGGGCGCACGGCCATGCCGCCCGCCGCGATCGCGGCGACGAGCTCGGTGAACTCCGCCTGCATGACCTGCGTGTCCACGGCGCCGAAGCCGCTGCCCAGGATCCGGAAAGCGTTGGAGCGCAGGAGGTGCCCGGACAGGGTGATCCCGTCGCCGCCCATGCCACCGATCTGCACCCAGTCGAGCAGGCGGGTGTGCTGGGTCCGCGCTCCGAGGACGGCACGCATGGCGAGTTCGGTGGGCTGCCCCCACACGTAGTCCAGGACCACGTCGACCTCGGCGGCGGCCTCGGCGAGCGCGGCCACGGTGGCGTCCTCGTCGGGGCGGAGCTGCACGACGGCGTCCGCGCCCTGGTCGAGGAGTTCGTCGAGGCGGGCGCGGTTGCGTCCGGCGGCGATCACCCGCCCCGCGCCGAGGTGCTTGGCGACCTTGACGGCCGTCGAGCCGGCGTTGCCGGTCGCGCCGTGCACCAGGACCGACTGCCCGGCCCGGAACGGCACGCGGGTGCGCAGCGCGGTCCATGAGGACAGCGCCGGGTTCATGGTGGCGGCCACGAGCGCGGGATCGGCTCCGTCCGGAACCGGGATGACGGCGGCCGGATCCACGACGATGCGCTCGGCCAGTGTGCCTGCGCCCATGAGCATGACGTAGCCGAGGCTGCCGTCCGCCCGGCGGACGACGGCGTCCGCACCCGCCAGGGCGGGCAGTGCCTGGGAACTCGTGTAGTGCTTGCCGGCGGCGATGCCGCGCGTGGCGGGGTGCACGCCGACGGCGAGGACGTCCACCACCTCCTGGTCGGGACCAGCCTCAGGAGCCGGGACGGAGCGGAAGTGCGGCGGCTCGTCGAAGGACTCGACAAGCGCGGCGTTGATCGTGGACATGCGGATCTCCCCCCGTTTAGAAACGGCTTGGTATCTTATGGGTCCGAGACTACGTCCGCGGGTTAAGATACGCAAGCAGATCTAACCGAATGGCTGACGACAGGGGGCAGTGATGAGTGAGCGGCGGACGGAGGGCATTGCCACGCGACGCAGGGGTGCCACCCTGGAGAACGCGATCACCGATGCCGCCTGGGAGGTTCTGGTCGACCAGGGCTACCACGGCTTCACCTACGAGGCAGTCGCAGCGTGCGCCGGCACCAGCAAGCCGGTGCTCTACCGCCGCTGGCCGCAGCGCGAGGACCTCCTCGTCGCCACACTCGCCCGGCACTGGCGTCCACTCGACATCCCTCCCGACACCGGCAGCCTGCGCCAGGACGCCCTCGCACTCCTGCGCACGATCAACGCCGAGCGGTCCCGCGCGGTGGTGCTCCTGCGCATCCAGCTGGCGGACTACTTCCGCGAGACCGGAACCACCTTCGACGACCTGCGCGGCCGCCTCCGCCCCGCGGACCAGACGCCCCCCTTCGCGGCGCTCGTCGAGCGCGCCGTCGAACGCGGCGAGCTCGCGGACGAGCCGCGGTCCGCGCGCCTGGTGAACCTGCCCTTCGACCTGCTGCGCCACGACATGCTGATGCGCATGGGCGCGGTCCCGGACGAGGCGATCGTCGAGATCGTGGACACCGTGTGGCTTCCCCTGCTCGGCGTGTCACCCCACGGCGCGCAATCCGCCAGGACCCCTAAGCAGGCGTAGGCAAGGCCTGCTCCGCGATCGCCAGCACCGTCCGCAACGCCGCCGACGGGTTGTCCGGCCGCCAGGCGAGCGCGGCCTGCAACCGCACCGGCTCACCCGCCAGCGGCCGGTACGCCAGCCCCGTCTGCTGGATGTGCTGGCACGACGACACCGTCAGCGTCACCCCGACCCCGGCCGCCACCAGCGCGAGGATCGTGTACGAGTCCGGCGCCTCCTGCACCACCCGCGGGTTGAACCCGGCCGACACACACACCCGCACCGTCGCGTCCCGCACGCTGGACCCAGCGTTGGCCGGGAAGCTCACGAACGCCTCCTCCGCCAGCGCCTCCACCGGCACCTCGTCCAGCCGCGCCAGGGGATGGTCCGACGGCAGCGCGCAGATCATCTCCTCCTCGTCGATCACCCGCGCCTCGACGCCGGGCTGGGTGATCGGCAGCCGGACGAACCCCAGGTCCAGCGAGCCGTCCGCGACGCGCGCCAGTGCCACGTTCGCATACGTCTGGCCGCGCATCACCAGCTCCAGCCCGGGGTGCGCGGCCCGCACGGCGCGGGTCAGCAGCGGCAGGCTCTCGTGGCTGGACGCGCCCGCGAACCCCACCGTCACGCGCCCGTACTCGCCCCGGCCGGCCGCGCGCGCCGCCTTCGTGGCGATGTCCAGGTCCTCCATCACCCGCCGGACCGGGGCGAGGAACGACTCCCCCGCGCTGGTCAGCCGCACCGAGCGGGTGTTGCGCTCGAACAGCTGGACCCCCAGCTCCTTCTCCAGCTGCCGGATCTGCTGCGACAGCGGCGGCTGCGCCATCTGCAGCCGCTTGGCGGCGCGCCCGAAGTGCAGCTCCTCGGCCACGGCCAGGAAGGACGTGAGGTAACGCAGCTCCATTATTACCAACTCCGTCTTGATCTGACTCCGATTCGGTATTGGACACTAATCAATCTCGGTGGCACGGTGAAGACCGCCCCATCCACGAGCTGCACAGGAGCGCGACGATGCCCCGCCCGGGTCCGGACAAGACGATGAGCCTGCGCGACGCGGTCGCGGCTTTCGTGCACGACGGCGACACCGTCGCGCTGGAGGGGTTCACGCACCTCATCCCCACCGCGGCCGGGCACGAGATCATCCGCCAGGGCCGCCGCGACCTCACCGTCGTCCGGATGACCGCGGACATCGTCGTCGACCAGATGCTCGCCGGCGGGTGCGTGCGCAAGCTGGTGTCCTCGTTCATCGGCAACTCCTCCGCCGGGTCGCTGGGCGAGTTGCGCCGCCGGATCGAGCACGCCGACCCCGAGCCGCTGGAGTTCGAGGAGTACAGCCACTACGGCCTGATCTGCCGCTACCTCGCCGGGGCGCAGCGCCTGCCGTTCTACCCGCTGCGCTCCTACGCCGGCTCCGACCTGCCTGGCGTCAACCCGAACATCCGCAAGGTCGCCTCCCCCTACGGCGACGAGCAGATCTACGTCGTCCCGCCGGTCAACCCGGACGTCACGATCATCCACGCCCAGCGCGCCGACCGGGCGGGCAACACCCAGATCTGGGGCCTGACCGGCATCCAGGCCGAGGCGGTGTTCGCCGCGGACAAGGCGATCGTCGTGGTCGAGGAGATCGTGGCCGACGAGGTGGTCCGCTCCGACCCGAACCGCACGGTGGTGCCCGCGCACGCCGTGGACGCGGTGGTCGAGGTCCCGCGCGGGGCCCACCCGTCGTTCGCGCAGGGCTACTACGACCGCGACAACGCCTTCTACCGCGCGTGGTCGGGCATCAGCAGGGACAAGGAGAAGCTGGCCGCGTGGATGGCGGAGTGGGTGCACGGCACGGCCGACCACGCCGAGTACGTCGCCAAGCTGGGCGAGGAGTTCTGGGCCGGCCTCGCGGTCGGCGAAGCGCTGAGCGAACCGGTGAACTACGGACGGAGGCTCTGACATGACCACCTCGAGTGAAACCCTGTCCGTCGTCGCCTCCCGCGAACTGGCGGGCAAGCGCACGGTGTTCGCCGGCATCGGCCTGCCCACGCTGGCCGCGTCGCTGGCCCACCTGACGGTCGCGCCGGACCTGGAGATCGTCTACGAGTCGGGCGTGTGCGGGGCGCACCCGTCGCACCTGCCGGAGACCATCGCCGACGCCGTGCTGATCACCGGTGCCGAGGCGGTGCTGTCGATGCCCGCGTTGTTCGGCTACGTGCTGCAGGGCGGGCACATCGACGTCGGGTTCCTCGGCGCCGCGCAGATCGACCGCTGGGGCAACCTGAACTCCTCGGTGATCGGCGACTGGCACTCCCCGAAGGTGCGGCTGCCCGGTTCCGGCGGCGCGATGGAGGTCATGGCGAACTCGCGCGAGGTGTTCGTGGTGATGCGCCGCCACGACCCCCGGTCCTTTGTGGACGAACTGGACTTCTGCACCTCGCCCGGCCCCGACCGGGCCCTCGCCGACGGTGTGCGGCCCGCCGGGCTCGGCGTCACCAGGGTGATCACCGAACTCGGCATCCTCGCGCGCAGCGGCCCGGGAGAGGAGCTGAAGCTGGTCGCGCTGCACCCTGGCGTCACCGTGGACCAGGCGCGCGAGTGCACCGGCTGGCCGCTGGAGGTGGGCGGCGACCTGACGGTGATCGAACCGCCGAGCGAGGCCGAACTACGGTTGCTGCGCGAAGATGTCGACCCGGAGCGGGTGTATCTGCGATGAAGGAGAGGACCGTGCGCATCAGGATCGTCGGGACCGGGGTGATGGGCCGCGGGATCGCCCAGTGGGCCGCGACCGCCGGGCACACCGTGGAGCTGGCCGACGCCCGGCCGGAGTCGGTCGGCGAGGCCGTGGAGTTCGTCCGCGGCATGCTCGACCGGGCCGTGGCGAAGGGCCGCAGCACCGCCGAGGAGGCCGCCGCGATCGGCGCGCGCCTGGTGCCGCTGGACTCCCCCGCACAGCCGGGCGAGGCGGACCTGGTGATCGAGGCGATCCGCGAGGACCTGGACACCAAGGCCGCGTTGTTCACCGAACTGGAGAAGGCATTGCCGCCCACGACGGTGTTCGCCACGAACACCTCGTCGCTGCCGGTCACGCAGATCGCGGCGCGGCTGTCCGATCCGTCCCGCCTGGTCGGGCTGCACTTCTTCAACCCGGCGCCGCTGATGAAGATCGTCGAGGTGATCCCCGGCGCCCGGACCCGGCCCGAGGTGGTGGACACGGTGTCCGCACTGGTCCGGGACACCGGGCACAGCGCGGTCGTCGTGTCGGACACGCCGGGCTTCCTGATCAACCACGCCGGCCGCGGGCTGGTCACCGAGGCGCTCGCGCTGCTGGAGCGCCAGGCCGCGGAGCCGGCCGAGCTGGACCGCATCGCGCGTGACGTGCTGGGCCTGAAGATGGGCCCGTTCGAGCTGATGGACCTCACCGGGCTGGACGTCACCGCGACGGTCATCGAGTCGATCTGGGCCGGGTTCCGCTACTCCGACCGCCTGCGCGCGTCCTTCCTCACGCCGAACCGGGTCGCCGCCGGCCTGCACGGCCGCAAGACGAAGCAGGGCTGGTTCGACTACACCGAGGGCGCCGAAAAGCCCGTCGAGAAGCCCATCACCGGGGACGCGGATCGTCCGGTGTGGACGGACGATGACGAGCTGCGCGCCGCGCTGACCGAGGCCGGGGCGAAGGTCGCCGACACGCTCACCGAGGACGCGGTCGCGCTCGTCACCACGTGGGGCACCACGGTCGCCACCGCGATCGCCGCGCAGGGGCTGCCGCCGGAGCGGACGTTCGGCGTCGACCCGCTGTCGATCCGGACCGCGCGCCGGGTGCTGGCGATCACCCCGGCCGCCGACCCGGCCGCGGCCCGGGACGCGCGAGCCGTGCTGGCCCGCGGGGACAAGGCGGTGTCGGTGGTGCGGGACGTCGAAGGCGGTGTGGCGCAACGGCTGGTGTCGTCGATCGTCTCGGTGGCCGCCTCGATCGCCGAGCAGGGCATCGCCGCGCCCGCCGACATCGACCTGGGCGTGCGGCTCGGGCTCGGCTACCCGCGCGGCCCGCTGGCCTGGGGCGACGAGGTCGGCCCGGCCCGGCTGCTCGCGCTGCAGCGCGCGCTGCACGAAGCCACCGGCGACTCGCGCTACCGCCCGACGCGGTGGCTGGCCGAACGCGCGCAGCTCGGCCTGCCGCTGACCGCCGCGGGCACCGCGCCCGAAGACGTCTGAGGAGGAGAAAGCCAATGCTGGCACGGGATTTCGGTCTCACCGAGACCCAGCGCGACTTCCGCCGGATGGCGGCGGAGTTCGTGGACGCCGAGATCGCGCCCAACGCCCGGGAGTGGGACCGCGCCGAGCACGTCGACCAGTCCGTGGTGCGGCGGCTCGGCGAGCTGGGGTTCCTCGGCCTGACCCTGGACGAGCGGTACGGCGGGGTGGACGCCGACATGCTGTCCTACGTCCTGGTCACCGAGGAGCTGGGCCGCGGCGACTCCGCGGTGCGCGGGATCGTGTCGGTGTCGCTCGGCCTGGTGTCGAAGACGATCGCCGCGCACGGCACCGACGAGCAGAAGCAGGAGTGGCTGCCGCGGCTGATCAGCGGTGAGGCGCTGGGCTGCTTCGGCCTCACCGAACCGGGCACCGGCTCCGACGCAGGGTCGCTGAGCACCCGCGCCAAGCGCGACGGCTCCGACTGGGTGATCAACGGCAGCAAGATGTTCATCACCAACGGCACGTGGGCGAAGGTCGCGCTGACCTTCGCGCGCACCAGCGACCGCGGCATCACCGCGTTCCTGGTGCCCACCGACTCCCCCGGCTTCACGGCGACGGAGATCAAGGGCAAGCTGGGCCTGCGCGGCCAGGCGACCGCCGAGCTGACCTACGACAACGTCCGCGTGCCCGATTCGGCGCGGCTCGGCGAGGTCGACAAGGGCCTCGGCATCGCGCTCGGCACGCTGTCCCGCGGCCGGATCTCGGTGGCCGCGGGCGCGGTCGGCGTGGCGCAGGCGGCCCTGGACGCGGCCACCCGCTACGCGACCGAGCGGGAGCAGTTCGGCAAGCCGATCGCGTCATTCCAGCTGGTCCAGGAGCTGCTCGCGGACGCGGCGGTGGACGTGCAGGCGTCGCGGCTGCTCACCCACCAGGTCGCGCGCATGGCCGACGCCGGGATGAAGCCGAAGGAGTACGCCACCGACGCTTCGGCGGCGAAGTACCACGCGAGCGAGACCGCGGTGCGCGTGACGAACAACTGCCTGCAGGTGTTCGGCGGGTACGGGTTCATCGACGAGTACCCGGTCGGCAAGTACGTCCGCGACGCCCGCGTGCTCACCCTCTACGAAGGCACCAGCCAGGTGCAGAAGCTGATCATCGGCCGGGACCTGACCGGTGTCAACGCGATGACGTGATGCCCAGCCGCGCCAGCTGCTGGTCGAAGGGGACGAACTCGTCCTCCGCGGCCACGGCCGGCGGGGCGGGCCGCCCGCTCACCGCGGCGGCCAGCTCACCTGCGGCGCGCTCGATGCGCGCGGTCAGGTCGCCGTCCGGCCCGTCGGAGGCGCCCCAGTCCTCCGAGGCGGCGAAGACGGCGGTCGGCATGACGTCGGCGCGCAGGTAGGCGAACAGCGGCCGCAGCGCGAACTCCAGCGCGAGCGAGTGCCGGGCGGTGCCCGCGGTCGCGGCGATGAGGACCGGCTTGCCCTGCAGCGAGCCGGCCTCGATCACGTCGAAGAACGACTTGAACAGGCCGCTGTAGGAGGCGTTGAAGATCGGCGTCACCACGATCAGCCCGTCGGCGCGGATGACGGTCTCGACGGCGTCCCCCAGCTTCGGGCTCGGGAAGCCGGTGACCAGGTTGTTCGCGATGTCGGTGGCGAGGTCGCGCAGCTCGACGACCTCGACCGCGGCGCCGGTCTCGCGTGCGGCGGCCTGCGCCAGGCGGTCACCCAGCAGCCGCGTCGAGGAAGGGCTGCTCAGGCCGGCCGAAACGACCACGAGTGTGCGGGACATGGACCTCACCCTGCTCAGGTAGTTGTGCGTTCAACTAGTCGGCACAACAGCCTGGGCAGGGTGGGTATTCCATCACTGGCGGTAGGACTCGACCTCGCTGACCGGGCGGGCCTGCGCCTGGTCCGGGTCCTCCCCGAACTCGCGCGCGGCCCGGCGCTGGCGGAGCAGGTCCCAGCACTGGTCCAGCTGCTCCTCGACCCGGCGCATCCGGGTGCGGTCCTCGTCGCTCAGGCCGTCGCCGACCGAACGCGACCGCAGCTCGTGCTCCTCGGCGATCAGCTTGTCGATGTTGGCGATGATGTCCTGGTCGGCCATGGTGTGTCTCCTCGTTCCGGTAACCGCTTCAGACCGTACCCGCGATCACCCGTAACTGCGGCCCTTCCAGGCCGCGCCGCGCCCGCGCCAGTGCCGCACGGCCGAGTCGACGGTCATCAGCAGGTACAGCGTCGCCGTGACGGGCAGCAGCAGCGACGCGGGCCACGGCTGCCGGTAGTAGCGCAGCATCGGGACGTAAGTGAGGGTCATCACCAGCCACGCGGCGAGGGCGGGGAGGCGTGCGGGGCCGGCGCCGGCGAGGGTCAGGACCGGGGGCGCGAGGAACACCAGCGCCAGGCCGAGCACGGTGCCAGCGAGAAGCGCCGGGGAGTGCCGCAGCTGGGTGTAGGCGCTGCGGGCGACCATGTCCCACAGCGAGCGCAGGGACGGGTACGGGCGGACGCTGCGCACGTCGCCGGCCAGGCCGAGCCAGATCCGGCCCCCGGCGCGTTTGAGCAGCCTGCCGAGGGCGACGTCGTCGATCACCGCGTCCCGGATCGCGGCCACTCCCCCCGCCCGCTCCAGCGCGCTGCGCCGGACGAGGCAGCACCCGCCGGCCGCCGCGGCCGTGCGGCCGGGGCCGTTCACCCGGCGGAACGGGTAGAGCATCGCGAAGAAGTACACGAAAGCGGGAACGACCAGCCGCTCCCAGCCGGTGCGGGTGCGCAGGCGCGCCATCTGGGACACGAGATCGCGCTCCCCCGCGGCTTCGACCAGCGCGGTGACCGAGTCCGGGCCGTGCGCGATGTCGGCGTCGGTGAACAGCAGGAAGTCCGGCTCGCCGGCCTGCTCGGCGCCGTGGGCGAGCGCCCACAGCTTGCCGGTCCAGCCGGGCGGCCGGTCACCCGGTGCGGTGACGGTGAGGCGGCCGCCGCCCAGGGCGCGCGCGACCTCGGCTGTGCCGTCGCCGCTGCCGTCGTCGACGAGGATCAGCCTCAGCGGCCCCGGGTAGCGCTGGGCGAGCAGCGCGGGCAGTGTTTCCGGCAGGATTCCGGCCTCGTCGCGGGCGGGTACGACGACCGCCACGGAGGGCCACGCCGCGGGCGTCCGGCGGGGCGGTAACCGCTGGTCAGTGCACCAGAACCGGGTGGCGGCCAGCCACAGCCAGACCACCAGCGCGACCACGCCGACGATGATCATGAAGAACAGTTTCCCACCCGGGAATCGTGACGTACCGGATCCGATGGGGTAAGGTCGTTCTTGTCGGGAGTTTTTCGCAGGCTGGCAACCGGGCCGGTTTCGTTCCCTTCGGTTGGCCCTTCGTGGTTGATCCTCCACGAGAGAAGTTTCCTTTTTGACCTCTCCCACTTCCGTCGTCCCGGACCGGAAGAGCCCCAAGCCGTTGCTGTCGGAACAAGCGTCGATGACCGAGATGGTGGTCATCCGGGCGTTCCTGATCATCCCCTTCGTCGCGCTGATCGCGGCCGTTCCCGTGTTCTGGGGCTGGGGACTGAGCTGGCTCGACCTCGCCGTCGCCGCCGCTCTCTACACGGTGTCCACTTTGGGCATCACGATCGGCTACCACCGCTACTTCACGCACGGTGCGTTCCGCGCGAACCGTCCACTCCGGATCGCGCTGGCGATCGCGGGGAGCATGGCCGCGCAGGGACCGGTGATCGGCTGGGTCGCCGACCACCGCCGCCACCACGCGTTCTCCGACCGCGCGGGCGATCCGCACTCGCCGTGGCTGTTCGGCACCTCGCCTGCCGCGCTGGCCAAGGGTTTCTGGCACGCCCACATGGGCTGGCTGTTCGGCCGCGACCGGACCAATGTGGACCGTTTCGCGCCGGATCTGGCCGCGGACCCCGACATCCGCGCGGTGGACCGGTTGTTCCCGCTCTGGGTTTCGTTGTCCGTGCTGCTGCCGGCGCTGATCGGCGGGCTGGCCACGATGTCCTGGCAGGGCGCGCTCACCGGGTTCCTGTGGGCGGGTCTGGCGCGGGTTTCGTTCCAGCACCACGTGACCTGGTCGGTGAACTCGATCTGCCACATGATCGGCGACCGCCCGTTCGCCAGTCGCGACCGCTCGGCCAACTTCTGGCCGCTGGCGATCCTGTCGATGGGCGAGTCGTGGCACAACTCCCACCACGCCGACCCGACCTGCGCCCGCCACGGCGTGCGCCGCGGGCAGATCGACGTGTCCGCCCGGGTGATCTGGGCGTTCGAACGTCTCGGCTGGGCCTGGCAGGTGCGCTGGCCCACCGAGCAACGGCTGGCCCGGCTGGCCGTGAAGTCGTCCGCACCGTCGAAGGGATCGTCATGACCTGGGCTCGCCACGCTTCCGAACAGCAACCCGAGACCGGCCCGATCGCCGAGGCACGGGCCCGGATGGCGCAGGACGAGGCGATCGCCAACCACCGCGCGGCGCGCACGGTCGCCGACCACGCGTTGGACGTCCACGACTGCCGCGAGCTGCTCGACATGCTCGGGCTCACCACGAAGAGCGCGGCCTCCGCGCTCTGATTGTTAGAGAAAATATCAAGGAGAAACACATGGCACAGGGCACCGTCAAATGGTTCAACGCCGAAAAGGGCTTCGGCTTCATCGCGCAGGAGAGCGGACCGGACGTCTTCGTCCACTACTCGGAGATCGACGGCAACGGCTTCCGCAGCCTTGAAGAGAACCAGCAGGTGACCTTCGAGATCACGCAGGGCGCCAAGGGCCCGCAGGCGAGCCGCGTCAGCATCGTCTGACCCTCGCGCGACTGTTCAACGGGCCGGTTCCCCACGGGGGACCGGCCCGTTGCCGTTCGCGGGCACTGCCGGTCCATTGCCGCTCACGCAGAATGATCACCAGCGCCGCCTGGCAACCCCGCGCGCGGCCAGGCAGGCGTACCCACCCGCGCGCCACAGCGCACCCGCCCGAGCGGACCACCTGCTGCCGCCCCCCAAAAACCCGCCTCCCGCCCCGGGCAGGCGCACGAGCCTCCGGAACGCTGCTCGCGCAGCACCGCCCGCCACCGGACCCACTCCGTCGGCCCGCCGCCGCTTCCGGCGGGCTCACCGCCCCTACCGTCAGGCGGCCGTCAGATCCGGCAGCCCCGCCGGTGTGCCCGCGTCGATCCACTTCGCCAGGCGGTCGCGCGTGAACAGCTCGTCCAGCACCATGAACGCGGCGCCCACCACCCCGGCCTGGTCGCCCAGCGACGAGCGCACGATGCGCAGGTCCCGCGTCGCCAGTGGCAGGGACCGTCCGTAGATCACCTCGCGGATCGTGGCGAGCAGGTGGTCGCCCGCGCCGGCCACGCCACCGCCGATCAGCAGCAGCGACGGATTGAAGAAGCTCACCAGCATCGCCAGCTGGTCGCCGATCAGCCGTCCCGCGCGCTGGATCAGCTCCAGCGCCGCGCGGTCGCCGTTCTGCGCCGCCCACGCCACGTCTTCCGCCGTGACCACACCGTTCTCCGCGAGGCGCTCGGCCAGGATCGGGCTGCCACCGTCCTTCGCCGCGGCCTCACCGTCCCTGGCCAGCGCGGCGCCGCCGGCAAGCGCTTCCAGGCAGCCGACGTTGCCGCACCGGCACACGACCGAGGTGTCGGCGCGCGCCGCCGTGTGCCCGATGTCGCCGGCGCACCCCTGGCTGCCCCGGTGCAGGTGGCCGCCGGAGATGAGCCCGGCGCCGATCCCGGTGCCGATCTTGACGTAGAGGTAGTCCCGCGCCCCGGCCGCCGCGCCCGCCCGGAACTCGCCGAGCGTCATCGCGTTCACCTCGTTGTCCACCCACACCGGCGCGTTGTGCCGCCGGGCGAAGTGGTCGCGCACCGGGTAGCCGTCCCAGCCCGGCATGATCGGCGGGGCGCTGGGCCGCCCGGTGGCGAACTCGACCGGCCCGGGCAGCCCGATGCCCACACCCCACACCTGGGCGTCCGGCCGGCCGGCCAGCAGGTCGTCGAAGAGGGCGCCGACCTGGGCGAGCACGGGTTCCGGCCCGCGGGCGACGTCGGAGGCCTCGGTGCGCTGCGCGAGCAGGTTCCCGGCGAGGTCGGTGAGCCCGGCGCTGATGCTGGTCGCGCCCAGCTCGGCGGTGAGGATCACCCCGGCGCCGGAGCGGAACCGCAGCTCCCGCGGCGCGCGCCCGCCGCTGGAGGGCCCCAGCTCGCCGTCTTCCAGCAGCCCGGCGCGCATCAGGTGGCCGACGCGCTGGCTGATGACGGTCCGCCCGAGGCCCGACCGCCTGCCCAGCTCCGGCCGGGTCCGCGCGGCGCCGGAGCGCACCAGGTCGAGCACCAGGACCAGATCGTCGAGCTGGTCGGACGGGATGGTTGCGGTCACGGGGGTCCCTTCGCTCGCACTACCCGGAAATTCGTACCAGGCCCGGCGCTCAGCCGGGCGTGACCTCCACCCAGTCGCGGCGGGCGGCGGAGTTCAGGACCGCCTCGGTGATGGCCGTCGCGCGGGCGCCGTCGGCCAGTGTCGGGAGGCCGTCGGGCTTTTCGCCGCGCATCGCGGCGTAGGCGTCGGCGATGAAGCCGGTGAAGGAGTCCAGGTAGCCCTGCGGGTGGCCGGCCGGGACGAGGTTGCGGGAGGTCGCGTCGGCGCCGAGGGCGGGGTCGCCGCGGTGCAGGATCCGCGTCTCCTCGCGCCCGCCCATCCACAGGACCTCCGGATCCTGCTGGTCGAACGCGTACTCGGTGTCCGGCGTGTCGATCCGCAGCTGCAGCTGGTTGCGCCGCCCCGGCGAGATCTGGCTGATCACCGCCGACCCGAACACGCCTTGCTCGGTCTCGAACTGCAGCAGCGCCGCATCCTCGGTGTCGACCTCGACGCCCGCCCGCACCGGCACGACCCGCGGCAGCACCGCGTGCACCCGCGCGATCCGCTGGCCGGTGACGAATTCCGCCAGATCGCACCAGTGCACCCCGATGTCGCCGAACGCGCGCGACGGCCCGCCGAGCCCGGACTGCACGCGCCAGTTCGTGTCGCTGTCGCGGGAGAGCCAGTCCTGCAGGTAGACGCCGTGGATCAGCCGGACGGGCCCGCCGCGCACGCGGTCCCGCACCTCGCGCACCACCGGGTAGAAGCGGTAGGCGAACGGGACGGCGACCACCCGGTCGGTGTCCCGCCACCGCCGCACGAGGTCGGCGACCTCGGCGCCGCTGGTGCCGACCGGCTTTTCCAGCACGACATGCTTGCCCGCGTCGAGCGCGATGCGGGTCAGCGGCGCGTGCAGGGCGTTCGGGGTGCAGATGTGGACGACGTCGATGTCCGGGGCGGCCGCCAGCTCCTCGGCGCTGTCGACGGCGGTTCGCGCGCCCAGCTCCGCCGCGGCTTCGCGGGAGCGGGCGGGCGTGGACGCCGCCACCGCGGCCAGGTCCTGCCCCAGCGTGTGCACCGCACGGGCGTGCACGGCTCCGATGAACCCGGCGCCGACGATCCCGGCCCGCAACGGCATGCTCACTTCTCCCCCTGTCGACAGGTCTTCTGCACTACTGAAATCATCTAATGCATACCGTGAACAAAAGTCAAGCCGCAAAAAGGGGCGTCGTCCTCGACCAGCCTGGGGGTCACTGGGAGAACGACGCCTCCACCATCATAGCCGCTTCCCGGCGGGGCGTGCAGGGTGAACGGATCCGGACACGAAGAAGGCCGGCGAGCCCCCAGGCCCCGCCGGCCGCGCATCCGCTTCAGCGGATGACGTGGGCCAGAATAGGGGCTGGACACCTCGGTTTGTCAACGGCTCCCGGCTGACTCAGAATGGCTGCCGACCACCGGCCGTCCGCCAAGGCGGACAATCCCTTCGAGCACGAGGAACTCCATGGACCAGGGCGGGCAGGAGGGCGGCTCACTCGCCGCCAAGATCACGCACCTGATCACCACCCTCTACCCCGAGGGCAGGCCCGGGTACGCGAAGCTCGCGGCGCAGATCCGCGAGCGCACGGGGGCGACGCTGTCGAGCACCTACCTGTGGGAGCTGGCCAGCGGCCGCAAGCGCAACCTGACGCAGGACACGCTGGGCACGCTCGCGGCGTTCTTCGGCGTGCCCGCGGAGTACTTCCTGGACGACGCGGTGACCTCCCGTGTCGACGCCCAGCTCGAGCTGGCGCAGGCGCTGCGCAACCACAAGGTCCGGTCCATCGCGCTGCGCGCGGACGGGCTGTCCGACGATACCCTGGACGCGCTGCTGGCCATGGTCACCGAGGCCCGCAAGATCGAGCGGCTCGGGCCGCCTGCCGAGCAGCCGGAGGACGAGCCGGGCGCGTAGACCGGGCAGGCGCCGCGCCGGCTCGCGGACGACGCGCGAGCGGAGGTGACGGCAGCGCGATGGTGACGCGACGCGACC
The DNA here is from genome assembly GCF_040614195.1 of Amycolatopsis sp. NPDC006125. Lineage (NCBI taxonomy): Bacteria > Bacillati > Actinomycetota > Actinomycetes > Pseudonocardiales > Pseudonocardiaceae > Amycolatopsis > Amycolatopsis sp. NPDC006125. Next base: position 24,171 of record NZ_JBEXTZ010000035.1, on the reverse strand, counting down.
TGCGACGGTGCCAGGCCCTGGTGGCCGACCTGCCGCTGCCCCAGCCGTTTTCGGTGCCCGCGCTGGTGGACGCCCTCGCGGCGCGGCGCGGCCGCCCGATCCACGTGCGCACGCTGCCGCCCGGGTCCGGCGGGTCGGCGTGCGGGGCGTGGATCCGGCTGGCGACGGCGGACGTGATCTACGTCGAGGAGAAGACGAGCCGGGTGCACCGCGACCACATCGTGCTGCACGAGATCGGCCACCTGCTGTGCGACCACAGCGGTGCCGGCGGCGGGGCGCACCCGTTGGCGCGGGTGCTGCCGGACCTGTCGCCGGACCTGATCGAGCGGCTGTTGACCCGCACCGGGTACACGACGGAGGAGGAACAGGAGGCCGAGCTGGTCGCGAGCCTCATCCGGACCGCTGCGCAGGCCCGCGCCACCTGGACGACGACCGGAGCACTCCGCGAGTTCGAAACGGCGCTCGGCCTGCGCGGGACGTGGGAGTGACCGGCGCGCAGCTGGGGCCGGTGGGAGCAGGCGGTGTGCTGCGCGGAATCGCCCGGCGCCCTGCGGTTCCGGCAAGTGTGCCTGGTGCCGCGACCGGTCGCGCTACCAGCAACCGCGCCGGTCCCAGCACTGCGCCGAATCCGCGCCACGGCCCCGCGCCACGCCGTGGAGGCCATCCGTGAACCCGGCCGTCCTGCAGAGCGCGAGCACCGACCTCCTCGTCGCGGGCACCACGCTCCTCTGGGGCGCGCTGCTGATCCGCGCCCCGGCCGCCCGGCGCTCGCCTCCGCGGCGGCGCATGCTCATCGCGATCGCCAGCCTCGCCACCTCGATCACGGTCGCCCTCGATCCGGTCACCGGCCTGGTCAACCGCGCGCTCCGGCTCGGCGACACGTGCGGCATCGTGGTCAACGTCTGGGGCGTGGTCAGCTCCGCGCTCATCCTCGACTTCGTCCTCGCCGCCACCTCCCGCCGCCGCCCGCTGCTGGTCTACGGCGCCGCCGCGCTGGTGAGCGCCGCCTTGCTGCTGCTCAACACCGGCGCCACCGCGGCGGCCTGCGTCACCCAGGCGGACGCGCCGTGGTTCGACCTGTTCTGGCTGCTGCTCTGCCTCGCGCACGTGCTGGGCACCGGCCCCGCCGCGATCCTGTGCGCCCGCTACGGCCGCCGCGCCACGACTCGTCCCCTGCGCGCCGGCCTGTACGTGCTCGCCACCGGCTTCGCGTCCTCGACCGTCTTCTGGGGCCTGGTCGGGCCCGCCTACCTGGTGACGCGTTCACCGTGGGTGGCGGCGACGTTCCCGCTCAACGTCGCGGTCACCGCGTGGGTGATGGCGCTGGGCACGGCCCTGCCGCAACTGCTGCGGCTGCACCGGTCCGTGCACGACCGCCGCACCCTGCGCAGGCTGGAACCGTTGTGGCGGCGGCTGGTCGCGGCGGTGCCGCAGGTCCACCTGCCGGAGAACGGCCGCTGGGCCAGCGACCTGCGGCTGTACCGCCGGGTCATCGAGATCCGCGACGCGGTCCTGGTCCTGCGCGACTACGTCGCCCCGGCCACGCTCGCGGCGGCCCGCGCGCACGCCGGCTCCGAAGCCCTCGCCACGGCCTGCTGGCTCCCGCTGGCCGAAGCTGCCAAACGACGCGGCGCGCACCCGCGCACGGCGCCCCCGCCGGGCGAGGACTGCTCGGGCGACGAGTGGGCCGACGAGGTCGGCTTCGCGCTCACCCTCGCCGAGCACCAGGACTCCGCTCTGGTCCGGTCCTTCCGGCCGGACGCCGAGCTCACTCAGCGGTAGTAGCCCTCCACCGGCACGCGCGCCTCCTCGAACAGGAACGGGCCCTCCTGCGGCACCGGCTTCGCCACGACGGGCGCGGTCGGCTCCTTCAGGCTCTCCAGCTGCTCACCGGACAACGCGAACACCACGCGCCCCAGCCCGGACCGCGCCAGCGCGCCCGCGCACATCCCGCACGGCTGGCAACTGGTGTACATCGTGGTGCCGGCCGCCGTCTCCGGGTCCAGCTCACGCGCCGCCCACCGGGCCAGTTTCTGCTCGGGGTGGGCGGAGATGTCCCGGTCGGTGATCGTCGTGTTGCGGTCCTCGGCGAGGATCCGCCCGTCGGGACCGACCAGCAGCGACCCGAACGGCGGGTTGCCCGACGCCCGGGCCTCCCCGGCCAGCTCGATCGCGCGCCGCAAGTACTTTTCGTCGTCGGACATCAGCCCTCCAGATGGGCGCGGACGGTCGCCAGCGCCTGCCACGCGGCCTGCGGCCGCAACGTTTCCGCGGGGTCACCACTGAACGGGTCGAGCACCACGGTCTCCGCGCCCAGCACCCGCAACTCTTCGAGGTCGGCCACGATCTGCTCGATGGTGCCCTCACCGGCCAGCCGCTCCCCGGTGATCGGACGGCCGGTCAGGCGCAGCGCGATCCGCGGCACGAGAGCGGGCACCGGCCGTTCCGCTTCGTCGGCCATGGCCTTCAGCTTCCTGGTCGCCGACCGGAACCACTCGGGCGCGAACCGCAGCGGGTGCCACGGCTCGCCCCGCCGCACCGCCCGCCGCATCGCCGCGGGGCTGTTCCCGCCGATCCACAACGGGATCTGCGCGGTGCGGTAACCGGGATCGGCCCACGCCTCGCGCAGCGCGTCGAGGTACTCGTCGGTCAGCGCGCCGCGCCGCTCGAACGGCACGCCCAGCGCCGCGAACTCCTGGCGCGCCCAGCCGACCCCGACGCCGAGCACCAGCCGCCCGCCGCTGAGGGCGTTCAGGTTCGCCGCCATGCGCGCGGTCAGCAGCGGGTGCCGGTAGGGCAGGACGAGCACCGTGGTGCCGAGCCGGATCCGCTCGGTCACACCGGCCAGCCAGGACAACGTCGTGAACGGCTCGTAGAACGGCGCCGGGTACTGCTCCGCCACGTCCGCCGTGATCGCCACGTGGTCGGACACCATCAGCAGGTCGTAACCCAGCCCCTCCACCGTCCGGCCCCAGTCGCGCAGCACGCCCGGATCCGTGCCGGGGCCGAAGTTCGGAACATTCACACCGATTCGCACGGCATCCAGGTTAGGCAGCGATCACCGGCACGCACACCGATTCCTTGCGGTCTTCCCGGCCGTCCACCGTGGATCTCCCGGTATTTTCGGCGTATGACCGAGACTCTCGACGCGACCGACTGGGCGATCCTCACCGAGCTGCAGCGGGACGGCCGGGTGCCGCTGACCGAGCTGGCCCGCCGGGTCAACCTCAGCGCCTCCGCGACGACCGAACGCGTCAAGCGGCTCGAAGCGTCGGGCGTGATCACCGGCTACCGCGCGGAGGTCGACCTCGGCAAGGTCGGGTACCCGGTGCTCGCCGTGGTGCGGCTGAAGTACCCGGGCAGCAGGCACGAGCCGCTGCACCGGCTGCTCGCCGAGCGCTGCGAGATCCTGGAGTGCCTGCGCACCACCGGCGACGACTGCTACACGCTGAAGGTCGCGGCCGCCTCGATGGAGCACCTGGAGGAGGTCGCGGACCAGCTGGCGCAGTTCGGGAGCACGACGACGAGCGTGGTGTACCGGCGGACGCTGCCCGCGCGCGGTCCCGCCGGACCGCCGGCAGTCAGACCAGCGGTCGTCCCGAACGCAGGCGGCGGCGCAGGTCCCAGAGGTAGGCGTTGAACGGGAACTTCCGCAGGAGCTTCGGGGACAGCCGCACCCCTAGTCCGACCGCCGTGAGCACCCGCTCGAACCGGCGCTGGTCGCGTGGCGTCCAGTCGAGCTTCATCTCCTCGCGGAACCGGCCGGGCAGGAACCCGGTGGTGACGAACCGGTTGACCGGTCCCAGCGTGCGGCTGACGAAGCCGGGCAGGAACTTCAGGTCGGCGATGTCGAGCAGGTGCTGCCGCACGGTGTCGTCGATCGAGATTTCGGCCAGCGCCTCGTTCCAGTACTCCTCGAAGGCCCGCCGGTCGGCGGGCCACATGTCCTCCTTGACCTGCAGCGTGGTGCCCAGCCGCGCGGAGTTCCGGTAGATCTCCTCGGTCTGCTCGGGCGTCAGCGGCCCGATGAACGCCTCGTAGACGTCCTCGAACCCGCGGTACAGGCACGCGGCGACCCACAGTTGCAGCTTCGGGTCGAAGGCGTTGTAGGACACCGGGCTGGACGGGGTCGAGCGGACCCGCGCGTGCGAGGCGTTCACGGCCTTGCGGTAGGCCTTGCGCTCCTCGTCGGTGCCCAGCGCGGTCACGGCCAGGTAGGTGACCGTGGTCCGGCTCCGCTTGATCGGGTGCTTGAACAGGTTCCCGCTGTCCACGCGGCTCTCGTACACGCCGTAGCCGACGGCGGGGTGCGCGAGCTGCATGATCACGTTCGCGGCCCCGGCCAGCAGGCCGGCCCCGATCATCGCGTCGTCGAGGCGGGTGGCGGCAGCCTGGGCCATCGTTGGCCTCCAATTCTGCTCACGTGTGTTCGCAGATATTGCAGCGCGGCCGGTGCGCACCTGTCAAGATGGGGGTGTGGAATCGACATCGCTGCGCACCTACGGCGGCGTCGCGGGCGAGGACCGGCAGGCCGAGCGCCGCGCCCAGCTCGTCGAGGCCGGCCTGGAACTCCTCGGCGCGCGCGACGGCGACCGGAACCTGACCGTGCGGGGCGTGTGCCGCGAGGCGGGGCTGGCCGCGCGGTACTTCTACGAGAACTTCGCCGACCGGGACGCGCTCGCGGTCGCGGTGTACGACTCCGTGGTCGAGGGCATCGCGGCCACGACCCTGGAGGCCGTCCAGTCCGCGCCCGGCGACGCGCGCGCCAAGACCCACGCCGGACTGAGCCGCCTGGTCCGCACGATCGCCGAAGATCCACGCAAGGGCTTCCTGCTCTTCTCCCCCAGCCTGAACAACACCGTGCTGGCCGAGCGGCGCGCCGCGTCCGCGCGGTGGTTCGCCGGACTGCTCGGCCTGCAGGCCCGCGAGTTCTACGGGATGCCTTCCACGGCCCGGCTGGACCTGCTCGCCGAGATGCTGGTCGGCGGGCTGTCCCAAGCACTGACCTCGTGGCTGGACGGCAACCTCGAACTGTCCGAAGAGGACCTGGTGGAGCACTGCACCGAAGTCTTCCTCGCCGTGTCGAAGATCGCCTGAGGCCGTTACCTAACGATCGCTAATGAGCTATCGTCGGGACCGGACCACTGGAGGTGCCGCCGATGACCGCTGTCCGGATCGCGAACTTCTCCGGCTATCTCGGGGACCGCTTCACGGCGATCGACGAGGCGATGAGCGGTGACCCGGTCGACGTCCTGATCGGCGACTACCTCGCCGAGGTCACCCTGGCCGCCCTCGCGACCGGCTACCGGCGCGACCCCGAGCGCGGTTACGTCGAGTACTTCGTCGACCAGATCCGCCCGCACCTGGCCGCGATCGCGCGGCGTGGCGTGAAGGTCGTGACCAACGCGGGCGGCTTCCACCCCGCCGCGCTCGCGGAGAAGCTGCGCAAGGTCGCCGCCGACGAGGGTGTGTCGCTGCGGATCGCGCACGTCGAGGGCGACAACGTGCTGTCCCGGCTGGGCGAGTACGCCGACGCCGGGCACCGGCTGGAGAACCTGGACACCGGCGAGCCGCTGGCGTCCTGGGGGCACGAGCCGCTGGCCGCGAACGCCTACCTGGGCGGCTGGGGCATCGCGGCCGCGCTCGCCGAGGGCGCGGACATCGTGGTGTGTGGTCGCGTCGCGGACGCCTCCCTGGTCACCGGGCCTGCCGCGTGGTGGCACGGCTGGGCGGTCGACGACTGGGACGCGCTCGCCGGCGCGGTCACCGCCGGCCACGTCATCGAGTGCGGTTCGCAGGCCGTGGGCGGCAACTTCTCCGGCTTCACCCGCATCCCGGACATGCTGGTGCCGGGTTTCCCGATCGCCGAGGTCGCCGCGGACGGCAGCAGCGTGATCACCAAGCACGCCGGGCACGGCGGCGCGGTCACCGTCGACACCGTGACGGCGCAACTGGTCTACGAGATCCAGGGCCCGCGTTACCTCAACCCGGACGTCACGGTGCACCTGGACACCGTGCGGCTGACCGCGGCCGGGCCGGACCGGGTCGCGGTCACCGGCGCCACCGGCTCCCCGCCCCCGCCGACGACGAAGGTCGCGGTGTTCGCCGCGATCGGCCACACGCTCGTCAACACCGTCTACGTCACCGCGCCGGACGTGGACGCGAAGGTCGCCCTGCTGCGCGCGCAGATCACGCGGGACCTGCCCGAGGGCGTCGAGCTGGACATCACGCGCCTGGGCACCGCGGCCACCGACCCCGAGACGCAGTGGGACGCGACGGTCGCGTTGCGGGTGATGGCCGTCGCCGCGACCCCGGAGCCGCTGGCGGAGCTGAAACTGCCCGCGCGGCTGGGATCGCTGTACCTGCAGAGCATCCCGGGCTTCTACCACGACGGCGGCGCCGGGCTGACCGGCCGCAGCAGGCCCCGCATCGACTACTGGCCCGCGCTCCTGCCGATGTCGGAGGTGGCGCACCGCGTCGTCCTCGACGACGGCCGCACGCTGCCGATCGGGCCGCCGCCGTCCGCGCCGGTCCAGCCGCAGCCGGTGCACCCCGAACCCGCCGAGCGGCCGCTGCCGGACCGGGTCCGGAAGGCGCCGCTGGGCGCGGTCGCCTACGCCCGCAGCGGCGACAAGGGCGGCAACAGCAACGTCGGGGTGTGGGTGCCCGACGAGCGCGCGTGGCCGTGGCTGCGGCAGGCGCTGTCCACGGCGGAGCTGCGGAAGCTGCTGCCGGAGGCGGCGGAACTGGACATCGTCCGGCACGAGTTCCCGCACCTGCGGGCCGTCCACTTCGTCCTGCGCGGCCTGCTCGGCACCGGCGGGTCGGCGAACCTGCGTGCCGACCAGGTCGGCAAGGCCGTCGGCGAGTACCTGCGCGCCAAGCACGTCCCGATCCCCGAGGAGCTGCTCGACGATGTCGCTCACTGACCGCATCACCGCCGCCGTGGCCGAGCCGGCCACGAGCGACGAGTTCGACCCGCACGCCGAGCTGACCGAGGTGCTGGCCGGGATCGGGATGAGCCCGGCCGACACCGGCGGCGCGATCACGTTCCGCGGGGCGGACCCGGTGGTGCCGAGCACGCTGCGGCTGGGCGGGTCGGCGGCGATCGCACTGGCCGCGAAGTCCGCCGCGATCGCGAAGCTGTGGCGGTCGCGTGGCGGCGACGGGCAGGACATCGCAGTCGACCTGCGGGTGGCGCCGCACCGGCTGTGCCCGTTCTACGACCGGAAGTGGGAGCTGCTCAACGGTCATCCGGCGAGCGCTCCGGCGAACCCGTCGCAGGCGCTGGGTTTCCGCTTCTACCGCACGGCGGACGACGAGTGGGTGATGCCGCTCAACCCGTACCCGAAGATCAAGCTGGCGGCGCAGAAACTGCTCGGCGTGCCCGACGACACCGAGGCGGTCGCCGCGGCGATCGCGAAGTGGCGGGGCCGGGACCTGGAGAGCGCGGCGGTCACGGCGGGCGCGGTGCTGCCGATGCTGCGCACGCCCGCGGAGCTGATGGCCGAGCCGCACTACCGCGAGGTGCTGGCGGACCTGCCGCTGGTGGAGGTCACGAAGATCGGCGACAGCGCGCCGGAACCGCTCGGCCCGGCGGAGGACCCGCTGGCCGGGGTGCGGGCGCTCGGGATGGGGCACGTCATCGCGGGCGCCGGGGTGGGCCGGGCGCTCGCGCTGCACGGCGCGGACGTGCTGAACGTGTGGCGGCCCAACGAACTCGAGCACGACGTCACCTACATCACGGCGAACGTGGGGGTGCGGTCGGCGACCGTGAGCCCGTACGAGGCCGAAGGCGCCGGGCTGTTGCGGTCGCTGCTGCGGGACGCGGACGTCTTCTACGCCAACCGGCGGCCGGGCTACCTGGCCAAGATCGGGTTCTCGGCGGAGGAGGCCGCGGCGGTGCGGCCCGGCATCATCCACGCGACCGCGTCGCTGAACGGGGAACAGGGCCCGTGGGCGGACCGCGTGGGGTTCGACCAGAGCGCGGGCAGCCTGGTCGGGATGATGCACCTGGAGGGCGACGGGGTGCGGCCCGCGCTGCCGCCGATCCTGGTGGTCAACGACTACATCGTGTCGTGGCTGCTGGCGGCGGGGATCGTGGAGGCGCTGACGCGGCGCGCCCGGGACGGCGGCAGCTACCGGGTGCACGTGTCCCTGACGCGGGCCGCGCTGTGGATCCTGAGCCTGGGCGTGTTCGACAAGGCGTACGCGACGGAGACCGCGGGCCGCGGGGAGGAGCACGCGTACCTGGACCCGGAGACGTTCACCGCCGAGACGCCGCTCGGGCACTACCAGGGCGTCACCGACCAGGTCCACATGTCCGCGACGCCGGGCCACTACCGGACGGTGCTGGTGCCGCGCGGTTCGTCACGGGCGGAGTGGCTGGGGTAGCACCACTGGTCGACATCGAACGAGGAGGAGGCCGGCGATGACCGGATACTGGCTGCGCCGGATCGAGCGGTGCGACCCCGAGCGGGACCACCAGGAGATCTACCGCATCTCCATCGGCTTCGAGTTCCCCTGGGACTACCAGCGGGCGCTGGAGTTCGCCCTGTTCCGCACGTACTGCGTGCCGAGCATATCGCGGTTGCTCGCCGCGACGGGCGAATTCGAGAAGCGGCCGCAGAAGCGCTACGACGACACCGCCCTGCTGATGGCGGAGCTGGCCGAGAACGGGTACGACTCGCCGCGCGGGCGGGAGGCGCTCAGCACGGTCAACCGGATGCACGGCCGGTACCGCATCAGCAACGACGACATGCTGTACGTGCTGTCGACGTTCGTCTACGACCCGATCGACTGGATCGACGAGTTCGGCTGGCGGCCGCTGCACGAGAACGAGCGCCAGGCGGCCTACTTCTACTTCCGGGAAGTCGGCCGCCGCATGGGCATCAAGGACATCCCCGGCGACTACGATTCCTTCCGGAAGTTCAAGGACGCCTACGAAGAGGCGAACTTCGTGTACTCGGCGGACAACAACCGGATCGGCCGGTACACATTGGACCTGTTCTGCGCGTGGTACCCGAAACCGCTGCGGCCCGCGGTCGCGATGGGCGCCAAGAGCCTGCTCGACGACCGGATGCTGGCGGCGTTCGGGTTCCGGCCGAGCCCGGCGTGGGTGGGGCGCGCGGCACGGGCCGGCCTGCACGCGCGATCAGCGGTGGTGCGGCTGCTGCCGCCGCGGCGGAAGTCGAAGCTGCTGAACTCGAAGGTGCGCAGCTACCCCGGTTACCCAAAGGGGTACTCGCCATCGGACCTCGGCGCGCCGGAGCCGCCGGCCGACATCGACCCGGCCTTGCTGCGGCGGCGACCGCGCTGATTCCGATATGGGCTCCGGAAGCTGCCCCCCACTCCCGTGCAGCGCCTCGATCTCGTGGGCGAACCGGTCGGGCGGCACGCGGCGCTTCACCTTCAGCGTGGGGAGCGCTGCGCGGGTGGTTGCGGGACGGCGCGGCCGCACCCCTGTGGTCGCGCCGTCCCGGGTCTACTTGGTCGCCGCCTCGAAGAACCACGCGACCGTCAGCGCGCCCGGGTCCGTGACGCCCCGCGCGTGCTCGCCGACGTAGCTCGCCCGGCCGCGCTTCGCCAGCAAGGCCTCCGTCGAGCGGGCTCCGGCGTCGGCCGCGGCGGCGGCGTCCTTCAGCGCGGTTTCCACGTCGGCGCCCCGCTCGGCCGCGGCGGCCAGTGCCTCCGCCGCCGGTACCATCGCGTCGACCATCGTCTTGTGGCCCACCTCCGCGCCACCCAGACGACGGACCGTCGCTTCCGCTTCGCCAGCGGCGCGCGCCAGGCTCCGCGCCGACACCTCGTCCCCGAGGCCCTTCGCGAACTCGCGGAACCACATGCCGAACAGCGGGCCGCTGGTGCCGCCCGTGTGCAGGAACGCGTTCGACACCGCGGTGAACACCTCACCCGGGGTGCGCGGGTCGTCCGCGGTCAGGTTCGCCCGCACCTTCGCCAGCGCGGACCGGAGGTTGGTGCCGTAGTCGCCGTCACCGGCGCGCCGGTCCAGCTCCGTCAGCTCGGCGCCACGCTCGTCGATGACGGCGGCGAACCGCTCGATCCAGGCACGAGTGTCCACAATGGTCTCCTTCACCACGTCAGGGCCGGCGTGCGGACCGGCGCGTCCCACAGGGCCAGCAGTTCGTCGTCGGCGCGCAGCAGCGTGATCGAGCAGCCCCGCATGTCCAGCGCGGTCACGTACGAGCCCACCAGCGCGCGCCCGATGCGCACCCCCAGCCCGTCCAGGAACCCGCCCAGCTCGCGGTGCACCACCGACAACTCCAGACCGTGCGTCGCCCCGAGGCCGTTGACGATCGCGATCACCTCGTCGCCCCGGTCCAGGCCGAGCGCGGCCACCAGCGGTTTCGTCAGATCGCCCACCAGCTCCCGCACCGGCGCGAACGGGCGCCGCCCGACACCGTGCTCGCCGTGGATGCCGACTCCGAACTCGATCTCGCCGTCCGGCAGGTCGAACGACGGCCGGTCCTGCCCCGGCTGCGTGCACGCCTCCAGCGCCAGCGCCAGCGTGCGCGCCGACGACACGATCCGCTCCCCCAGCGCGGCCAGCTCGTCCAGCGACGCGCCGTTCTCCGCGGCCGCGCCGCAGATCTTCTCCACCGCGACGACCGCCGCCGTGCCGCGACGGCCCGGCGCGCCGTCCTCCTGGCCGTCGGTGGCGAGGTCGTCGTCGACCAGGACGGTGCGGGTCTCGATGCCGTCGTCGGCGGCCAGCTCGGCGGCGATGCGGAAGTTCAGCACGTCACCGGTGTAGTTCTTGACGATCAGCAGCACCCCGCGGCCGCGGTCGGCGGCGGCGATGGCGGCGCGGATCTGGAACGCGGTCGGGCTGGCGAACACCGCGCCCGGCACGGCGGCGTCCAGCATGCCGCTGCCGACGAAACCGGTGTGCAGCGGCTCGTGTCCGGAGCCACCGCCGGAGACCAGCGCGACCTTGTCCGCCTGCCGCGCGCGGACCACGTACGCCGGGTCCTCGTGGTAGCGGACGAGGTCCGGGTGCGCGCGTTGGAGCCCCTCGAGGGCCTCCCGCACGAAGTCGTCCGGATCGTTCACGAGCTGGCGTGCCGCCATGCCACCCCTCCGTCATCGTCGACTGTCATTCGACATTATCGAATGTCTTCCGAACATAGAACGACGCGGGACTGTTGTAAAGTACGGCTGGCAGGAGGGTGCGCCGATGATCCAGTCCGTCGACCGGGCGGTCCGCGTGCTCGGCGTGCTGCAGGCGGAACGGCGGCTGAGCCTGTCCGAGATCGCCGCCCGGCTCGGGCTGGCGCCGTCCACAGTGCACGGCATCATCAAGACCCTGCAGGCCCACGGTCTGGTGCTGCAGGACCGCGACTCCGCCCGCTACCGGCTCGGGCCGGCGGTGCTCAAGCTGGGCAACGTCTACCTCGACACCCTCGAACTGCGGTCCCGCGCGCTCACCTGGGCGGCGGAGCTGGCGCGCACGACCGGCTGCGCGGTGCGGACCGGGGTGCTGCTGCCGGGCGAGGTGATGATCGTGCACCACGAGCCTCGCCCGGACGGGTCCCGCCAGATGCCGGAGGTCGGGATCGTCATCCCGGCGCACGCGAGCGCGCTGGGCAAGGCGATGCTGGCGTGGTCGCCCGGCCTGGCGCCGGAGCCGCTGCGCAGCATGACCCGGGACACCATCACCGACCCGGCGGAACTGGCCGCGCACCTTGAGCAGGTGCGCGGCGAGGCGCTGGCGACCGAGGTGGAGGAGGCGGTGATCGGCGAATGCTGCGTGGCCGCGCCGATCTTCGACGCCGGGCAGGACATCGCCGGGGCGATCGGCGTGGTGGTGCCGATGACGGACTGGCCAGCCGGACCCGCCGTCCCCGGCGCGGTCCGCGAGGCGGCCCGTGCGATCTCCCGCGAGCTGGGCGCGCCGTCCTGGCCCCCGGCGGGGTGAAGGCGCCATGACCTGGGCGGGCGAGCTGCTGCGGATCTTCACCGCCGAGACCGCCGGGGCCGCGATGGTGGAACTGGACGAGGCGGTCCTCGTCGCGGGCCACGGCATCGAGGGCGACCGGTACGCCACCGGCCGCGGCCTCTACTCGACGCGCCCGCACGAGGACCGGCAGGTCACCCTGATCGAGGAGGAGACGCTGGTCACCCTCGCCCGTGACCACGAGCTCACCCTCGAACCCGGGGAGACTCGCCGCAACCTGCTCACCCGCGACGTGCCGCTGAACCACTTGGTGGGCAAGCACTTCCGCGTGGGCGGCACCGTGCTGTTCGGCGGACGGCTCAACGTGCCGTGCCGCTACCTGGAGAACCTGCTCGGCAAGCCGGTGTTCGCACCGCTGGCGAACCGGTCCGGGCTCAACTGCCGCATCGTCGCCGGCGGCACGATCCGGCCCGGCGACCGCATCCTGCCCGCATGATCGCGTCCCCGCCGGGTACCCGGCCGGCATGACGACCTCACCCTTCGAACCCGACCCGCACCTGGGCGAAGAGCGCATCGCCGCCGCGGATGCCGGTCCCGGCGCGCCCGAGCCGGCGCCCGGGTTCGGGCCCCGCGGCGGCAACGAAGAAGACGAGCACCGCGGCGAAACGGCGGACCAGGAGCGCGAAGACTCCTGATCCGCCGTCCGCCAGCGGAATCAGTACGGGCAGGTCGACCGGTACTCCTCGATCGCCAGGCCGCTCGGGTTCGGGCAGAGGAACTGGTCGTAACGCGTGTCGTCGTCGATGAACCGCTTGAACCACGAAATCATGTACTTCGCCATCGTGGTGTTGGACGTGTTCGGGAAGAAGTGCGACGCGTTGTTCAGCTCCATGTACGCCTTGTCCAGCGAGCTGGGCAGCGACGTGTAGAACGGCTCGGAGTGCGAGGAGACCGGCGCGACCGAGTCGGACTCGCCGCCGATGATGAACGTCGGCACCTGCACGCTGGAGAAGTTCTTCCGCAGGTTCCACGGCGCGAGCGGGACGGCCGCCTGCAGGCTGGGCCGTTCGTCGGCCGCCTCCAGGGTGCCGCCGCCACCCATCGAGTGGCCCGCGACGCCGAGACGGCTGCTGTCGATGCGGCTGCGCACCGTGCTGCGCTGCGTGAGGTAGTCCAGCGCGGCGAGCAGCTGGTCACCCCGGCTGGACGGCTGGTCGTAGCGGGTGATCGTGTCGATGGTGAACACGACGAACCCCTGCGAGGCCAGGCGCGGCCCGATCCAGGCGATGCTGGACTGGTCGGCCGTGTACCCCGGCGAGATCGCGACCGCGCCGAACGTGCCCTGGCTGGTGTCGGTCGGGTAGTAGATGGTGCCCCCGCCGAAGCCGCTGACGGCAAGCGACGAAACCGTGGTCTGCGAGACGGCGAACGGGCCACGGCTGGCCTCGATGCTCGACTCGGTGGGGTCGGGCCCGCGCTCGTACGGGTTGTCGGCGGCCTGGGCGGAGGCGGTCGCGGTGGCGGTGCCCGCGACCAGGGCCAGCGCCGTGACCAGCCGGGCCAGGTGTCTTGGTGAACGTGCCATGCGTTCGAACTCCCTTTCCGTGAGAGGGGAACCAGGGAACTCTGGCAAAGGCCGCCAACCACGCGCATCGGTGAAATCGCCAGTCAGCGGAAGCGGGCGGCCAGCTCCACGCGGGACCGGATGCCGAGGCGCGCGAAGATGTTGCGCAGGTGGTGGTCGACCGTGCGGTGGCTGATCACCAGCTGCGCCGCGATCTCCCGGTTGGTCGCGCCCTCGGCGACCAGCCGGGCGATCTGCAGTTGCTGCGGCGTCAGTTCCGCCGGCTTGGCGCAGCCCGGCACCGACTCCCCCGCCGCCCGCAGCTCGGCCGTCGTGCGCTCGGCCCAGCGCGGCGCGTCGTAGCGCTGGAAGATCTTCAACGCGTCCCGCAGCAGCTCCCGCGCGGCCCGCGCCTTGCGGTTGCGGCGCAGCCGGTGCGCGTAGAACAGCTCGGTCTTGGCCAGTTCCAGCGCGGTCTGGCTGGCGCGGTGCAGCTCGATCGCGGTCTCGAAGTGCTCGTCGGCGTCCGGTTCGCCGAGCAGCGCGCGGCAGCGGTGCGACAGGGCCATCCGGACGTCGCTGCCGGTGCTGCGGGCCCAGTCCTCGTACGGGGCCAGCGCCTTGGCTGCCTTCACGGTCTGCCCGCAGCGCGCGGCGGCCTCGACGAAGTGCGGCGTCGCCATCGCCCGGATCCCCGGGTGCACCCGGCCGGTGCCGGCCGCCATCAGGCGGAACCGGTCCAGCGCGTCCTCCGGCCGGTCCTCCGCGAGGTCGACACAGGCCGAAGCCCACGTGCTCAGCGCGCCGGGCCGCCCGAGCCCGCGGGTGGCGACCTCGTGCCCGGCCGCGTCCAGCCGCGCCTGCGCGGTCTCCCGGTCGCCGCGCAGGGACGCCTCCAGCGCGAGGATCGTCAGGTGGTCGACCGCCGAGTTCGGCTGGCCGATCGTGCGTGCCATCCGCAGCCCCTCCAGCGCGCTGGACAGCGCCGCCGAATGCCGGTCCAGCAGCAACTCCGACACCGCCACGTACACCAGCGCCCACGGCACGACCGCGGTGGTGCCGCGGCTGCCCGCCGAGGTGACCGCGCCGACGGCCAGTTCGTGTGCGCGGGCGGCGTCGCCGAGCGTGTAGGCGGCCTGGCTCGCCCAGATCTTCGCCACCGGCTCGTCCAGCACCCCGCCGAGCCCGACGACCCGGCGCAATGGTGCGGCCGCGCGGTCGTGCCGTCCGCGGAAGGCGTCGCTCATGCCGGCGAAGTGGTCCAGGATCAGCCGGGTGCGTGGCGAGTCGTCGGGGCGGCGCAGCTGCTGCGCGCGGTCGGCGATCGCGTAGTACCGCACGTAGTCCCCGGCCAGGCAGCTCGCCTCGCCGGCCAGCATCAGCGCGGTGAGGGCGTGGTCGCGCTGGGCCCCCGCGAGCTGGTTCGCCGCGACGAGCAACGTCTGGCTCGCCACCGCCGGCATGCCCTCACGCATTTCCAGGCTGCCCTGCAGCAGGTCGGCGACGCCGCGCACGGACGTGCCCCGCGCCAGCGGACGGGCCTGGCGCAGCAACGCCCGCGCCCGCCGGGGCCGCCCGGCCAGCCAGAACTCCGACGCCGACTCCAGCAGCTCGCCCGCCAGCCGCGGGTCCGCGCCTCCGGCGAGCGCGGCCCGGTGCCAGGTGCAGCGCAGCCGGTGCCGGTCCGGGTCCAGCACGGACAGCAGGAGGGTGTGGGTGGCGCGCCGGTCGGCCAGCGGCGCCTCCTCGCGGATCAATGCCTGCAGCAGCGGGCTGGCGGTGAGGACGTGATCGCCGTCCAGGCGGACGAACCCGGCCGTCCGGGCCTCCTCCAGCGCGCGGAGGTCCACTCCGGACCGATCGGTGGCGCGGACCAGGGTGTCCACGTCCAGCCAGTCGTCGAGCGCCGCCATCAGGGCGATCTCGCGGGCGCCGCGATCCAGCGCGGCGAGCCGCTCGCGGACCGCGCGGCGCAGTCGGCTGTGCGGCGGGATCCGTCCCTCGGCGGCCAGCTCGGTGAGGGCGAGCGGGTTGCCGGAGGCCAGGTCGAGCAGGTCCGGGACGGGTTCGGGGACGCCGTGGTCGGCGAGCACCTGGGCGCTGTCCTCCGCGCCGAGCGGTTCGAGCCACACCGCGGGGACTCCGTCGAGCGGCGTCTCGGCCGTGAACACCACGAGCACGCCGGCGCCGGACAGCCGGCGAGCCGCGAAGGCCAGCGCCTCGCGTGATTCGGGGTCGAGCAGGTCGGCGTCGTCGACCAGGCACAACAGCGGCGCGGCTGCGGTCAGGGCCGCGTGCACGGCGCGGCCGAGCGCGAGCGGCTCTGCGGGGAGATCGGTCAGTTCCGGCAGGAGCTGGAGCAGGCCGCAGTGGGCGAGGTGCCGTTCGGCGGCCACGCCCCTGGCCTCGCGGACGCCGAACCCGGCGGCCTCGGCCCTGGCCGCGGCGAGCAACGCCGTCCGGCCCGAACCCGGCTCGCCGAGCACGACGAGACCGCCGCCGCGGCCGTCCCGGGCGTCCCCGAGCGCGCGGCGGAGCACCGTCAGCTCACGATCGCGACCACGCAGAACCACCTGGTCAACGGCGCCCATGGCGTCATCGTGCCCCGCGCCCCCGGCCGTCCGTAAGGGACTGTTGTGGGGAACTCACGCGCCCGCCGCTTTTTGAGCCAGGAACACGCACGCGGATGACAAGTTTTCCGGCGCCGCGAGGCTCAGGGGGCCAGCCGCGGGCCGTCCGGCCACCCGGGCCAGCACTTCCCCGCCAGCCCGCCCGACCCACCGCTCGGGACGGCAAGCCCGTAGACCGGCCACCCGCGGACCGGCCCGGCGGGCCGCTACGGCTTGCGCCCCACCGCTCCGACGATGCACCGCGCCGCGAGGCTCAGGGGGCCAGCCGCGGCCGTCCGGCCACCACAGTTCGCCCAGGCCGGTCCGACACCACCCGTCGCTCACGTGAGCGCCGCCAGACGCGCGGCGCGCGGGCCGTCCGGCCACCCGGGCCAGCACTTCCCCGCCAGCCCGCCCGACCACCGCTCGGGACGGCAAGCCCGTGGGCAGGTCAGGTTCGACCAGCCGGGCCGCTACGGCTTGCGCCCCACCGCCCCGACGATGCACCGCGCCGCGAGGCTCAGCGGGGCCAGCCGCGGGCCGTCCGGCCACCACTCGTCGCAGACGGCGAGTCCGGGCTCGGACAGCGCGTTCGGCTTGATCAGCTCCAGGCCGTCGAGCATCGCCATGATCTCGTCGCGCGTGCGGAACCGCCCGGCGCCCATCGGGCCGTTGACGAGGATGTTCTCGATCCGCTTGGCCACCTCGGTCAGCTCCGGCACCTCGGGGTCGAAGAAGTGCGAGAACACCACGTAGGAGCCGGAGGGCAGCGCGTCGATGTAGGCGCGCATGATGCCGGCGGCGCCGTCGCCCTCGTAGTGGTGCATCGTGCCGACGTGCAGCAGCACCAGCGGCTCGCTGAAGTCGAGGTGGCGCCGCACGACCTCGTCGCCGAGCACCTCGGACGGCTCGAAGATGTCCGCCTCGGTCATGTGCACGAAGTCGTTCTCCTCGAGCAGCGCGCGGCCGTGCGCGAGGACCACCGGGTCGTTGTCGACGTAGACGACCATCGCCTCGGGGTTGGCGCGCTGCACGATCTGGTGCGTGTTCTCCGCGGTCGGCAACCCCGAACCGCAGTCGAGGTACTGGGCCACGGTGGTCTGGCCGGCGAGGAAGCGGCAGGCGCGGTTGAGGAAGCCGCGATTGCCGCGGGCGATGTCCACCGCCTCCGGGACCGCTTCGTTGATCTTCCGCATCACCATGCGGTCGACCTCGTAGTGGTCCTTGCCGCCGAGGAATCCGTCGTAGATGCGGGCGATGCTCGGCCGGGTCGGGTCGACGCCGACCGGCACCTGGCTGGGCGAAGAAGCCATCACAACACCTTCTCGCGAGCTGGTGGGTGAACACACAGTAGTGCTCCGCGTTCGCCCCGTGGAACCGCCCTCAGGCGACGGGCGCGGACTGGGCCAGCGCGCCGGTCAGGGTCGAGTACACCGGCAGCACCCGGTCCAGGCCGGCGAGCTTCAGCGGCTGCAGCACGGTCCCGCTCGCCGCGACGACCCGCAGCGGCGTGTGGTTGCGGGTGCACCGGTCGTCGGAGTTGATCAGCAGCGTCAGGCCGCACCAGCCGAAGAACTCGACGTCCCGCAGGTCGAGCACTACGGGCGCGGGCGGGGTCGCGACGGTCACCGCGGTGCTGAGCTCCTCCTGGAGGTGCCCGAGCGAGCTGAAGTCCACCTCGCCGGCGACGTGCACCACGACAGCGGAACCACGGACCTCCCGGCGGGTGGTGAGCAGACCGTCGGCGGAGGTGCTCCGTGACATGCCGCTGCCCTCCCCTGCGCCCGAGGCCCGGTGCGGTTGTCCTATCACGGGAGGTTCGGGGTGTCCACCGATCCACCGGCCCCGACCTGGCGTTTCGTCCTCGTTGGCCTCGTCTCGAAGGAGTCACCCGCCGGGTTTCGCGCATGTTTCCCCCATATTTTTTCTTGACATGACGTTTTCCTGCACCGACGATCGCTGGCATGCAGAATGACGTCAAGGTTGGCGAGCTGGACCGCCGGATCGTCGCCGCGTTGCAGCTCAACGGCCGGGCGTCGTGGGGCGCCGTGGCCAAGTACGCGGGCACCAGCGAGTCGACCGTCCTGCGCCGCGCCGCCCAGCTCACCGAGAGCGGGCAGCTGCGCGTCATCGGCGTGGTGGACGTGCTGCGCTGCGGGCTCGGCGTGCCCGTCCTGGTCCGGTTCCGCTGCCGTCCCGGCACCGCGGGGGCGGTCGCCGAGGCGGTCGCCGCGCGCCCGGAGACCCGCTACGCCAGTGTCCTCACCGGCAGCGCGGACTGCACCGCCGAGCTGGTGCTGCCGACGCACTCCGACGTGGCGCGGCTGCAGCTGGACGGCCTGCCCGTCGGCGGCGACGTCCTGGAGACCGAGACGCTCGCCGTGATGCGGACCTTCACGTCCAACCACGACTGGGACTCCGGCGTCCTCGGCCCGGACGCCGTCGCGGGCCTGCGTGGTGAAGACGTGCGGCCGTTCGAAGAACAGCTGTGGGAGCGGCCGCCGGAGAAGCTCGACGAGCTGGACCTGGCGATCATCGCCGCGCTCGGCGAGGACGGCCGGATGTCGTTCAAGGAGCTGTCCCGCCAGGTCGGCAGCAGCGAATCGACCGCGGCGCGGCGGGTGGACTCGCTGGTCAAGCGGGGCTGCCTGCGTTTCCGCACGCTCGCCGAGCCGGGCATCCTCGGCTTCACCGTCGAGTTCATGCTGTGGCTGTCGGTGCTGCCCGGCCACCTCGACGCCGCCGGGCAGCAACTGGCCGCCCACCCCGGCACGCGGTACCTGTCCGCCACGACCGGCCGGTTCAACCTGGTCGGCCAGGTCGTGCTGCGGCACTACGGCGAGCTCTACCGGCACACCACCGACGTCGTGGGCGCGCTGCCCGGGCTGCAGGCCGCCGACGTCACGCTCCAGGTGTCGACCCTCAAGCGCGCCTGGACCCCCACTCCCCGCACCATCCTGGAGGAAGCGTGAACGACCAGCTCCACCCCTGGCAGTGGGACGAGCCCACCTGGCGCGGGCACGTCGGACGGGTGCGGGCCGGGCGGCCGCTGCGCCCGTCGTCGTGGCCCGGCGGCGCGCGCGTGGCGGTCGCGCTGTCGTTCGACTCCGACCACGAGACGCCCGCCCTGCGCGACGGCGAGGTGCTGCCCGGCAAGCTCGCGCAAGGCGAATACGGGGCGCGTGTCGGCGTGCCGCGGATCCTGCGGTTGCTGGAGCGGTTCTCCGCACCCGCGACGTTCTTCACGCCGGCGGTGTCGGCCCTGCTGCACGACGGCGAAGTGAAGTCCTATGTGGACGGCGGGCACGAGGTGGCGCTGCACGGCTGGATCCACGAGCGCAACACCTCCCTGCCGCCGGAGGCCGAGCGCGACCTCGCCTTCCGCGCCGCGGACACGCTGGAGCGGCTGGCCGGGACCCGTCCGGTGGGCATCCGCACGCCGTCCTGGGACTTTTCCGCCGCCACGCTCGCCATCACCCGTGAGCTGGGGCTGGCCTACGACTCGTCGCTGATGGCCGACGACGACTGCTACGAGCTGCTGGCCGACGGCGAACCGACCGGGGTCGTCGAGCTGCCGGTGGAGTGGATCCGCGACGACGCGCCGTACTTCATGATGGAGCGCTTCGCGTCGCTGCGGCCGTACACGCCGCCGCGCGGGGTGCTGTCCATCTGGCGCGACGAGTTCGACGCGGCCCACGCCGAGGGCGGGTTGTTCCAGCTGACCCTGCACCCGCACATCATCGGCCACCGCTCGCGGATGGCCGTGCTGACCGAGCTGCTGGAGCACATCAGCGGCCACGACGTCTGGTTCGCCACCCACGCCCAGGTCGTCGCCCACGTCCTCGCCGAGCAGGAGGCACCGTGACCACCCACGCCGCGACCGCCCAGGAGCACCGGCTCTCGCCCGCGCAGCGCAAGGCGATCGTCGCCGGCGCGGTCGGCAACACCGTCGAATGGGTCGACTGGGCCGTGTACGCGACCTTCGCCCCGGTGTTCGCCAAGCAGTTCTTCACGCCGGGCAACGAAACCACCGCGCTGCTGTCCACGTTGGCCGTGTTCGCGGTCGGGTTCGTGATGCGGCCCATCGGCGGCGCGGTGCTCGGCGCCTACGCCGACCGGCACGGCCGCAAGAAGGGCCTGACGCTCACCATCTCGCTGATGGCGGGCGCGTCACTGGTGATCGCGGCGTGCCCGACGTACTCGAAGATCGGGGTGCTCGCGCCGATCGTGCTGCTGCTGGCACGGCTGGTGCAGGGCTTCTCCGCCGGTGGCGAGTTCGGGTCGTCCTCGGCGTTCCTCATCGAGTCCGCGGCCCGCGGGCGGCGCGCGTTCGCCGGGTCCTGGCAGCAGGTTTCGGTCGGCGCGGGCGCGCTGATCGCGTCGCTGATGGGAACCGTGCTGAACTCGACGCTGTCCGACGCGCAGCTGCAGAGCTGGGGCTGGCGGCTGGCGTTCGGCATCGCCGGGCTGCTCGGACTGGTCGGGCTGTGGCTGCGCCGCTCGGTGCACGAAACCGAGGCGTTCACCCGGATCAAGGACCGGCCGCGCGGCAACCCGCTGGTGGCGATGTTCCGCGACCACCCGAAGGCCGCGCTGCGGGTCGCCGGCGTGACGATCGCCGGCACGCTCATCTACTACGTGTGGGTCACCTACATGCCGACCTACGCGCACCTGGCGACCGGCATCCCGCTGCGGCAGGCGCTGCTGGCGAACACGCTCGCGATCGTGGTGTTCCTGATCCTGCTGCCCTTCGGCGGGCTGCTGTCCGACCGGATCGGGCGCAAGCCGACGATGGCCGCGTTCGCCGCCGGGTTCCTGCTGTTCTCCTGGCCCGCGTTCCACTTCCTGGCGGCGGACTTCTGGACGCTGCTGCTCATCGAGATCGTCGGCATGGTGCTGATCGTCGGGTACTCGGCCAACTGCGCGGTGATCATGGCCGAGCAGTTCCCGCCCGAGGTGCGCACCACCGGCATCGGGCTGCCGTACGCGCTGGCCGTCGCCGTGTTCGGCGGCACCGCGCCGTACGTGACGACCTGGATGAACGCGCAAGGGTTCGGGCACCTGGTGTGGCTGTACGTGGCGATCGCCGCGGTGATCGGCCTGGCCGTCTACACGACGATGCCGGAGACGAAGGGTAAGGAGCTGTAGTGCGGCACGTGCTCGTCACCGGCGCCGCGAGCGGGATCGGCGCCGCGATCGCCGCCCGGTTCCGCGGTGACCGGCTGACCCTGGCCGATGTGGACGGTGATCGGCTCGCCGCGGTGGCTGCCGGGCTGGGCGCCGAGTGCCGGGTCGGCGACCTGGCCGACGCCTCGTTCGCGGAGTCCCTCGTGGACTCCGATGTCGATGTGCTGGTCAACGCGGCCGGGATCTACCCGGCGACGCCGCTGCTGGAGATGACGGCGGCGACGTGGGACCGGGTGCAGGACGTCAACGTGCGCGCGGCGATGCTCACGACCGTCGCGTTCGGACGGATCTGCGTCGCGGCCGGGCGCTCCGGCGTGGTGGTGAACATCTCGTCGGGCGCGGCGACGCGAGCCCGTCCTGGCGCAGCGCACTACGCGACGTCGAAAGCGGCGCTGGAGATGCTGACCAAGGCGTGCGCCGTCGAGCTGGGGCCGCACGGCATCCGGGTCAACGCGGTCAGCCCGGGGTTCGTGACCGTGGACAGCGCGGCGAACCCGGTCACCGAGGAGTACGCGGCCGCGGTGTCGGTCAACCCGCTCGGGCGGCGCGGTCAGCCGGCCGACATCGCCGAGGCGGTGCACTGGCTGGCGGGCGAGCAGGCCGCGTGGATCACCGGCGCGGTGCTGCGCGTGGATGGCGGTTCGACCGCCGGCGCGCCGGGATTGCCGTTGCACTGGGACGGCGCGACGGCCGTCCAGGAGGGGAGTTCGCATGTCTGAGCCGTACACGGTCGTCGGCGGCGGGGCGATCGGCGGCACGCTGGCGTTCCACCTGGCGCGGGCCAGGCACCCGGTGCGGATCGTCGACACCGACGCTGCGCACGTCGCCGCGATCCGGCGTCACGGGCTGGTGCTGCGGGGTCCCGGGGGCGACGCGAGCGTTGCGGTGGAGGCGTGTTCACCCGACGAGGCGCCCGCGGTTCTGGGCCCGGTGCTGCTGGCGGTGAAGGCGCAGGCGACCGAGCAGGTCCTGCCCTGGCTCGCGCCGCGGCTGGCGCCCGACGGGTTCGTGGTGTCGCTGCAGAACGGGCTGAACGAGCAGGCGATCGCGGCGGCGGTGGGCGCCGACCGGACGGTGGGGGCGTTCGTGAACCTGTTCGCCGACGTGGTCGAGCCCGGCGTCGTCCAGGACGGCGGCGCGGGCGCACTGGTGGTGGGCGAGCCGGACGGGCGGATCACGCCGCGGGTCGAGCGGATCGTGGCCGACCTGCAGGCGTGGGGCCCGGCCAAGGCGACGGCGAACGTCGAGGGGTTCCTGTGGTCGAAGCTGGGTTTCGGCGCGATGCTGACCACGACGGCGCTGGCCGACGCGCCGATGGCGGACCTGATCGACCGGCATCGCCCGCTGATGCACGCGATCACGGCGGAGGTGCTGGCCGCCGCGGGCGACCGGGTGCTCGAGCCGTTCGACCAGTTCGACCCCGGCGCGTACCTGCCGTCGGCGTCGCCGGTGGCACGGGAGGCGGCGACGGACCGGCTGGTGGCGTGGCTGCGGACCCAGCCGAAGGACCGCAGCGGCATCTGGCGGGACATCGCGGTGCGGCGGCGGCCGGTCGAGGTGCACCACCACTACCGGCCGGTGCTGGAGCTGGGCGGGGTGCCCTTGCTGGCGGCGGTGCTCGCCCTCTTGCGGGACGTCGAGAGCGGACGCAGGCTGATGTCGGAAGATCACCTGAGCGAACTGGAGCGGATGCTGTGACCGATGTCCGGGCGTTGCACGAGTGGGCGCGGGCGCACCGCGAAGAGATGGTCGACGACCTGGGCCGGTACACCGGGCTGGAGACGCCGAGCACCGACCGGCTGCTGCTGGAGGCCGGGCTGTCCTGGCTGGACGGCTGGCTGCGGGCGCGGCTCGGCGAGCCGGCGTCGGTGGGCGTGACCGAGGGCGGCGAGTTCGGCGACGTCCGGGTCTACGACTACGCGGGATCGGACGCCGCGCCGGTTCTGCTGCTGTGCCACTACGACACGGTGTGGCCACAAGGGACACTCGACGGGTGGCCGTTCACAGTGGACGGTGACATCGCGACAGGGCCGGGTGTGTTCGACATGAAGGCCGGGCTGGTGCAGGCGGTGTGGGCGTTGCGGGCGCTGGAGGCGGCGGGGCTGCCGCGGCCGCCGGTGCGGCTGGTGCTCAACGGCGACGAGGAGATCGGCAGCCCGGTGTCGCGGCCGGTGATCGAGAAGTCGGCGGCCGGGGTGCAGGCGGCGCTGGTGTTCGAGGCCGCGGCCGACGGTGCGGTGAAGACGGCGCGCAAGGGCGTCGGGATCTACCGGGTGTCCGCGACCGGGGTGGAGGCGCACGCGGGGCTCGACCCGGGCAAGGGCGCGAGCGCGGTGGACGAGATCGCGCGGGTGGTGCTGGCGCTGCACGGGCTGACGGACCTGGCGGCCGGGACGACGGTGAACGTCGGCGTGGTCGGCGGCGGTTCGCGGGGGAACGTGATCGCGGGCTCCGCCTGGGGCGAGGTGGACGTGCGCGTGTCGAGCGCGGCCGAGGCGGCGCGGATCGAGGAGGCGCTGGCCGGGCTGGCGGCGGCCGACCCCCGCGCGACGGTGACCGTGGAGGGCGGCTGGAACCGCCCGGTGATGGAACGGTCGCCCGGGATCGCGGCGTTGTTCTCGCGGGCGCGGGACCTGGCCGCGGAGATGGGGGTGACGCTGCGGGAATGCGCGGTGGGCGGCGCCAGCGACGGCAACTTCGTGGCCGCACTGGGTGTCCCGGTGCTGGACGGTTTCGGCGCCACCGGCGACGGCGCCCACGCACGCCACGAGCACGTCTCGGTGAGCGGCATGGTGGAACGGAGCGCCCTCGCCGCCGCGGTGCTCACGTCGCTGGCCTGAGGCTGTTCGCGGTTGGCCGGGAAAGCGTCTGGCCCCGGACGGCTGGCCGCTGGC